>NZ_CP031032.1 GCF_003711225.1 Runella sp. SP2
TTTGAGGCCAGCTAACAAATCACTCTTAACATCCTGAATAACTTGCAAGCGTGTTGCCGAAATAATGTTTGTTGAGAGATAGTAAACGGGATTTTTGTAAGCAGTTTCCTCAATATATTTTTTTACTGCTTCAAAAACATCTACTGAGCGCTTTACTAAGTTGCAGACGATGAGACAAGATTGGCGAGGTTTCCAACGAACTTTGAAGTGGTTTTGAATAAATTGCTGCTCATCTGCCACAATTTCTGAAATCAAGGGAACAATCTTGGTTCTTTTGAATGCTGCAAAAACACTTTCAAAGTCCGCCAATAGTTCTAACGGTTGAGCTTTTTCGTCACCTTTTTGTTCTGCAATAATTTCTCGATTTGCCAAATCAAAGGTTTTTGGTTTTGTGGCCGTCATCAATATAACGCGGGTATTCAAAAATTTAGAAAGGTAATGTATCGCAGCCCCAACCAATGGCAAATGGTCTAAACGAATGGTTTGAACTTCATCAAGTATGACAATTGCCCCTGCCAAATGGTTGAATTTTTTGAGCAGTTTATTTCGGTTGCCAATTAAGGTTTGCAGAAACTGTACGAACGTCGTAATCACTACGTCGCTTTGCCAAGTATCTAAGAGCATCGTTTGTTGATTGTACTGCTCATTTTCGTCTGGGGTCAATACATTAGACTTAGTGAGTTGTTCAAATACATCCGCAAACTGATAGTGTGCCAAAACACGGCCATTTCCTTTAAAAACTTTGTCGTATTCTTTTATGGCCTGTTCAATGATATTGATAAATGGCAAGGCATAAATAATCTGTGCCTCATATCCCTCTTTTAGCCGTATTTTGTCTTTTAGCCGCAAGGCAAAATCTAAGGCTGTGAGTGTCTTGCCAATACCCGTGGGGGCGGTTAGGGTAAAAAGTCGTTGATTCAGAATGTCATCATTTTCAAGATGCTTGATAACGACACCACGAACGTAAGCCCGTAATTGATTCTGGGTCAATGATTTCAATTCATTAGAACTATAACTCTGAAAATTAACCTCCCCAATTCGATTCTCAACCAATAAGGCAGGTAGTGGTACTTTGTCATACATTATCGTTTTTGAGGCATCTAATTTATCCGCCTCAATGAGCAGTGAAAACAAATAGTTGATGAGAAAATAGTTTTCAATAGTTGGTTTCTTACTCAACCCGATAAGTGCAAGATTAAAGTTTCTTTTGTCTGGATATTGAATATAATCGGCTAATTGGCTTTCGTCAATTTCATCAGCAATTTGAGGTAAATGATCTGTGATTGTTGCGGCTTGTTGTAAAAAACAATCCTTCTCGTGAATCAATCCATCAGTCCCAATAAAACGCTTCAATTCTGTAATATCTGTCAAACTTTTATGATGGTGAATAATCAGATATGCTGCTATAATAGCCGAAAATTCATCTTTCAGTTTGAAGTATTTTTGAAATAGAGCAAAGCCACCAAACTTAGCGTGTTGTTTGAGTTTGGGGTCAATGCCTTCTTTACCAAGTAGATAGTCCTGAAAGAAGGCAGAATACTTACCTAAGTCGTGATAAATACAAATATTATTCAGCAACTTCTTCGTTTCTAAATGTTCCGAAAAGCCCAAATTTTGACAATATGATTTGATTGCTTTTGTGCGTACTCCTTCCGTGTGAACAATTAATTTTTTTGAACCAAAAGTCTGTTCATTTTCGTCTTTCTCACTGTGAGAATAAAAAGTTTTCATTCCAAGAATAGGATATTTTGTATTTCATCTACGTTGATAAGTCGGTAATACATCCGATTCAATTTGACATTCACACCCGTGATGGAAGTAGAAAAAAGGACACGGTTCATTTTCTTCAACTCTCGGTCATAGTTCTTTACAAAATCGGCAGGAAGCAGCTCTTCTTCAACCATTTGTAGTGAATCTTCGGCACTTTCGCGGTCAAAATCCAAACGTTCAACCGCATCAGAAGGAACTGCTGAGTGAATTTTTATCAGTTCGTCGGCTGCTGTTTCTTGGATTTGATTGGCTTCAAAAAGCCTTACTCCCAATAGTGATGCCGTAAAATTGGCCGTACCGAGTGTTAATGCGAAATGCTGTTTTTTTTGCAGAACTTTCTCTTTGAGTTCATCAAAGGTAGCTTTTCCATTTTCTGAATATGAGATATAAAGGCGATAAATGACCATATCTTTGCCAATATCGTAACCACTGACTACCTCAAAAGGGGTTTGGATACGCCCACCCGACCCGTCAAAATCGCTTTTACTTTTGACGCTCAAAAAGTTAAGTCGGTGAAAAGTCTTTTTTACAGGACTCATCACCCGTACACTTATCCGAATACGTTCAGAAGCCAATTCTTCGTAGTAGCTATCTCGTTCTCGTCCTAAAATAGCTGCAAGCATTCCCATTACAGTCGTGCGGGGTGGAATACTAAAACTCATCGCCGTGTTATTGGCATAGTATTTCCTGAAATGGGCGAGTTTACCACCCACGTCTAATTGTAGTATTTCCATGAGCTTAAACGCTGAACGTGATACCTGCTGCCGATTTTACTACCACTTCTTTAATAGCTTTTCCCTGACCAGTATTCTCTGCCAATACCGATTTTAATGCTGAAAGGTCAAGTGTCAAATCATCAAACTTTCTGATTTGAGTTTCTTCCAAGCCATTATTGGGAGTAACTTTAAGATAGTTACGTAAATCGCCCAGGCATCCATTGTAATATCCATCATTATAGACTACTTCCACATACAGTTTAGGATATTGATTTAGTTTTGAGCGGGTAGGTAGCGACGGTACACTATTCCAAATAGCATCACGAAAAGTTTCAACATCGGTGCCATTGAGTCCAGTACATTGGGCTGCAAACTTGTTAATAGTGCCGTTGAAGGCCAGCAAACTATAATGCACTCGATAGTCCTTGCCAAAAGTGCTACTATCATCGTTCATAATGGTAACAATAGAACTTGAATCCATTAACTGCACTTTGTGTAGCGAAAAACCCCAGTTTATTTGGATTGGTCCCGTGTAAGGTTTCGTAAAACCATCCACGGCAAATGCACAGCCAAACATCCGAATATCGGTAAACTTTTCTTTGACTAATTGCGCCAAAAGATATTTATTGAGTTCGATACTCTCAGGTTTTTTGTTTACGAAAAACTTAACCAAGTCTTCTCCGTCTTTTCGTTTACTTTTTATCTCTTCAAACTTTGTTTTCATCGTTGGGTCTTCCACAAAGAATGAATCTAAACTGTTAGAGTCGTTAAAAAGCTGGGTCAACACCGCTTTCATTTTTGTATCCATACCCACTTTTTTGTCGTCTTCCATGTTAACGAAAACGTATTTGCCAGACAATGACAAATAATCTCTGATGTATCTCTTCAAACGAGTATCGGTTACCAGATTAGTTTGAGTATCATAGTCCATGCGGGGCTTATTTTCTTGGTCGGGGTCGCCATTAGGATTGCATTGAGCCGCATCGTATAGAAATAAAAAATCTGAGTTATTGGCGATAATATTGTTCTTTTCCATTGTATTAGTTGAGATTGAATGTTAATTGAAAGAATAGCCAGATAAGATGTAAAATAGCGCTTCATCAGGTTTCATAGTCCATTGGTTTTCGTTGAAATGCTCAGTGAATTTCTTAAAAATTGGTTCCATGTAAGAGTGAAGTTTAAACTGCCTCATTTTATCGTAGAGGTCGTTTTTTAGTCTTATAATTTCGCTCTTTTGCATCCCATTGTAGTTGAGTTTGGCTAAAACAGGCTTACTCTCATAACCTTTTTTGTACTGCTCAATCGCAACACTGCTTACAGCCCGACCAAGATAAAACATGGCTTTCTGGCTTGGTGTGTAGTCCATTTTTGCAAAAAAACGTTCAATTTTTTGTTGATTCTCCGATAATTCTATTTGTTCGGGAGCGCCCTCAACTTCTTTTAATTCAGACTCTTCCATGTTGTTATAAAGGTTTAATTGTTGAATAACTTTAAAAAGTGCCAAGTATTGAAAAACACCATTACGAATCGCAAAGTCAAAAGGATTTTTGCCATAAATATTTGTGTAGCTATCATAACGCTTGTACCAATGGCACAATACCAATTCCTTGAAATAGCCAAATAACTGACTTTTGGCAATCGGGCGTTTTTCCAAAAGTTGCTTGAACAAAGCCAACGCTTCATTTTTTTTGACTTTATCTTTCCGAATCGGAATAAGGTTGTAAACGGTATAAAGATTGAATGTCAACGTATTGCTCTCTCCTGCGCTCATAACATTTTGCCAATTCACACCCTCAATTTGCCTCATTTCTATGTGTGTAGTGGCAAAGGTTTCAATCATTCGCTCAAAGTGTGTACGGCTTACGTCTTTGATGACATTGATAGTTTTGAAGAAGTTACCATCAGACTCAAAAGCCAGAAAGGTTATCCAGTAAGGAAAGTCCTGTGAGCGAACCGTATCTAAATCGGTAAGAACTTCTTCTAATTTTTTGTACTGAAATAGCAGGTCCGATTTCTTTGAAATCGTGGACAGTGTCGATTCTAAATCGCTATCATCCTTGCTAAATAGTTGTGGGATAATACAGTGGTCAATCCCTGCAATACTCGTTTTATATTTTTCGAGCAAATACTTTGAGCCTTGTTCCAAGTATTTTTGAATTTCAGAACCAACTTGATAGTTTTTAGGAAAAGCACTGCTATCAAATCCATTCGCATAGTTTACCGTTGTTGATACAAACATTTTATTCATGTTGTAACGAGCCTTTATTACTAACTCGCCTACATTTTCTTTGTATTCGCCAGTTGCATAACATAATTTTGATTCGACAGGTACGCCCTTGTCGGTTGTACCCCTCGGAAACTTGACCTTCAAAAAATCTATATACCCATCTATGTTCTTGAAATAAGTTGGCGAAGTCCACCCTTTTTCGGACCAAACCACCTGTGCTACAACTAATACTATTTTTTCACTTGGGTTAAGTTTTATCTTTTGAGATTCAACTTCTTCCTTTGGTTGAACAAGGATTTTTTTGACATCAACCTTACCATCGGTCATGAACTGACTTTCAAAAACCGAACGCACCCCATAAATGGCTGCAAGGGTTTCGTATAAGTCAGTGTTTTTGAGTTGAGGAAATCCTTTGTCAATGGCTTCGGTAAATTGGCTAACTTTTGCACCATCAGTAGCTCCAAAAAAGGTTTTTCTGATTTGTTCAAGTCCACCGAACTCAGCGCATGTATAGATAGCTTTGTTGTTACCACCTTGAATTTTGATATTAAAAAGCCTTTGAACCGTTTTTGCATCATCGTATTCGCCCAATTCACCTAATCTGATTTGGCTTTCGTCTAAATCAAAAACAATAGGTAAAACATAGTTGGTAATTTTTTCGCCTTTTTTATTCTCAGTTTCAATTTTTGGCCAATCCAGCACGTCGTCCCATTCGCCAAGGTCTTGGCTTTTTTGCTGTCCGATTTTTATAAGTGTCTGTAACATAGTGTTTCCTTTATCTGCCCCAAAGTAACAAATTCATGTTGCCAATTAATGACAATGATTAGTTTTTGTTACAAAAACTTAGTTAACGGTAAAAGAAGATAATTAAGGAATTGACCACTTGCAGAAACAGTGTCCCATGCACCTGTCGCAAGTATCATTGAGTGGTTCGTCACAATTGTGACAAATGCAGAAGCCTTTATGGCTACTAGGAATTATAAAATTACTACTTCGTAGTTTTGATAACTAACTCTAACTAATATTAAAATCTATTACTTTTGAAATCGACTAAAACAAGGATTGAAACAGGGGCACTTATGAACAACAACATACTGATTAACAATGTCCTATCATAAAAATACAATAACAAACTGTTATCAACGAAGTAGGTATTGAAACCTAAACCGCCACAAAATGAAGCCAAAAAGCCAATTTCCACCAAACACCCTCTCGACCGTCAATTCGACAGTGTGGAAGAAGCCGCAAAGGCCAAAAAGGAGTATTTGATGAATGTGATTTTGAAGGGGGGGGATTTGTCAAGTTTGAAAAAGTAAAATTCAATACCGCATCCCCGCCACAATGTCGTTTAGATACTCTTTTAGTCCCTGAGGTTGCACTACCTGAATGTGCTTGTGTAACCCTAAGATAAATCGCCCTACGCCCCTAAAATCCCTAATTTCAGCCCTAAACTGATAAGTAAAAGGCGAAGAAGCATCGTAACGGCGTTCCGTAAACGGACGAGCCGCGGGAAATTCCTCAATCAACAAATGATATGCCGTAGGCGCTAGGTGTAATTCTACCAAAATGGGCGTTTCTCCCGTCCAACCAAATAAATCCGTTTCTGGAATCGACTCATCGTTAACCTGCAACGAGTCCAGAAGCTCGACTTCGTCAATCCGATTTACCTTAAAACTTTTGATGATTTTAGATCCTAACTCATAGGCATTCAGGGTCGCAAAATCGTCTGTAAAACTCAGCGGTTCTACCAGTCGATCGGAAGTAGAATTGGAGTGGGGCGAATGATAACGCAATAAGTTTACCTGCCGCCGCTCTTGTATGGCTTGATTGAGTTTTGTCACCATCATTCCTTTTCTACGGTCGAGCAGTTCTTCGGCCAATGGAATCAACTCCGACGTCAGATAAATTTTACGTTCAATGCTTACGTGCAAAGGACTTGTATTTTTTAGACTTGCCAGTAAAGGCCGAAGAAGCGCGGTTTCTTCCACGGTAAATACTACGTTGGAGGTTTCAGCCTCAAAAATCCAATACCTATTTTGCTCATCACAATCGAGTAAATACCCCAATTTTTCGAGCAACTTCAAATAGCGATACAGCGAACGGGGCGAAGTATTGATGGCACTGGCCAACTGAGGCACAGTACGACGACGGCCTTTGAGCAGTGAAATCAGCCGAAAAACACGCTCTATTTTAGCTTGTTCTTTGTGCTCTCTCGTATCTTCCATGGTAGTGTATTGTTTAAATATTGTCCTTAATCATCCTATTATTCTCCAGTACTCTCCTCCATCTTCGCCAAAATCGCTATTGAAATTGTAGATAATCGATGGTTAAGATACTGATTATTTGAACTTTATAGAATTTTATGTAAATTTACAATTATATTTTAAAATTACATAAATGATTCCAAGAGCACTGACCGATAAAGCACAATTGCTACTGACTAAGTTTCCGATGGTATCTGTCTCTGGGCCGAGGCAATCGGGAAAAACCACGTTTTCTAAATTGTTTGCTTCTGATTATCAGTATGTCAACCTAGAGCTACTTGACAATAGAGCCTTGGCTCAAAATGACCCACATAGTTTCTTGGAGCGGTACCAAAACCGCGTTATCTTGGATGAAGTACAGAATGTCCCCGATTTGTTCTCGTACTTACAAGTGTTCACTGATGAGCGTAACCGAACAGGAGAGTATGTTTTGACGGGCTCACAGAACTTTTTGCTTATGCAAAAAATCACGCAGTCGTTGGCGGGAAGAGTTGCCTTATTAACCCTTTTGCCATTTTCTTATTTTGAGCTACTTGAAAAACCACCCATTGGCGAGTTTATCTTTAAAGGAGGTTATCCAAGGCTCATTCAAAAAGAAATATCACCTGACGACTTTTTTCCAACCTACATTCAAACGTACATTGAGCGCGACGTACGGCAATTGATTCAGGTTCAAAACCTTTCCCTTTTTCAAAATTTCCTGTATTTGATGGCTGGGCGAGCAGGACAAGTATTTAACGCCTCAAGTATTGCCAATGATTTGGGCGTAAACAGTCAGACGGTAGAAGCATGGACATCGGTTTTGGAAGCATCGTACATTTTATTTCGGTTGCCGCCCTATTACAAGAATTTCAACAAACGCATCACCAAAGCGCCTAAAGTCTATTTTTACGACACAGGGTTACTATGTTATTTGTTGGGAATACGTACCGAAGCCGAAATCCAGTTACATTTTGCCAAAGGTGCTATTTTTGAGAATTTGGTGATTTTGGAGGTGATGAAAATGCACTATAACCAAGGCCGTCGTCCACAATTGTATTACTGGCGCGACAGTAATCAAAACGAAGTAGATTTGCTGATGCAAGATGGGCTAAAACTTCACGCGGTTGAAATTAAAGCGGGCAAAACAATTAATGGCGAGTTTTTTAAAGGATTAACCTACTTCAAAAAGATAGCACCCGATGCCCAACTACACTTGGTGTATGGTGGTGACGACTATCAAAAGCGTAGCGAAGTCACAGTACTGGGCGTAAACTATCTGGAGCAATTGTTTTAACCATAAGTGCAAAACTTGCACTTATGGTTAAAACAAAGATTATCAAGTAGTTATAAATTTTTTTAATTCTTTTACTTTTTGCACTAATTGAGAATAATCAGATTTTGAACTCAGGTTAGCAGCAAGACGAGCAATTTCTTTCTTGCGTTGACTAAACTCTTCAAGATAAGGAGAAAGAGTATCCTCGATGGTATCACTACCTAATTGTGCAACGGATACTAAGCTGCCTTCTGAAATATCATCACGTTTTCCTATGTCCTGAATAACCGTGCGATTAAATGGTGTGTTTCCAGCCAAAACTTGTTGCTGCAACTCTGGAATTAACTTAGCAACTCCCTTGGCGAAGTTACCGTCATTTTTGATGGTTCGTTGACTCACGTTAAATTCCTCCGCCAATGCTTTTGAAATATCTACACTTCCCTCTTCACGGTCGTATTTCCCTTTCCCGCCTTTTTCTCTGTTATATCTTAATCCTCTAAAAAATGAAAGCTGTTCAGGAGTGAGGTTTCTGCGCCCAAGCTGATAGTCAATCATGAAATCTTTTACTTTCTCAATACCTTCAAACTTCAAAATGGTAATTTTAAAGTCGATGTTGTACTTTGTACAAATGGTGTATCGGTTGTGACCATCCACCAAGACATGTACAATTTCGTCAGAATCGCCGATTCCAGCCTCTCTGTGCGACGTTTCCCATATTGCCAATGGATCTTTACATCCTTGGGCTTTTATGTTGTTCTCGAGTATTTGTAGCTCTTCTGCGGTGAGTGGAGTAATAAACTGCCTTAGTTCATCTATTACAACAATCTGTTTTTTTATCTTTTCAACTTCGGAGAATGTAGAAGTGGGAATTTGAGCGGTAGCTTTTTTAATTCCCGACATAAAATCTTTTGCCATGATTAAGTTAAGGTTAAACAGCGACCATTTCTTGGGCTAGGGCTAAATATTGATTTGCTGAGTTCGATTTAGGTGAATAATCGAACAAGTCACTTTTGGCTACTTGTGATTGTTTGATGACCGTTGAAGTCTCTATTTGGGTAGAAAAAATAGTAAAATGACCATAGACATCCCGAATATGTTCAATCATGTTTTTGTGCACACTCTGATTTTTGTGTACCATGGTAAAAAAAATGCCTCGCACTTGGAGGGTATAGTTCAGGTGTTCACGTATTTCGGAAATGCGATTAAATAAGTTTTCGACACCATGATAAGCCGATGCTTCGGGTTGAATTGGAATCATACATTCGTGAGAGGCAACCAATGAGCAAGTTGTCAGTACATTCAATGAAGGTGGGCAATCAATGAGAACATAATCGTATTCGGATAAGAGAGGGGCTAGTTTATTGGCTAAACGTTTCTCACTACCAATGGAATTGACGAGCTCAAGTTCACGGTAAGCCATCTGTATGTCGGAAGGAGCAAGGTGTAATTTAGGCTCAATCTCAATAATTGGTAGGCTTTTTTTATCAAGTAAGGCATCTATGATTTGGGTTTCTGGCTGATGAATCCCAAAACACTGAGAAAGATTGCCTTGAGAGTCCATATCCAGCATCAGGACTCGATTGCCAAGAATACTAAGGGCTTTCCCGAGGTTGATGGTTGAGGTGGTTTTTCCTACACCACCTTTATGGTTAACGATTGAAATAACCCTGGCTTTACTAAATAACTCTTCCGAAAACCCGTAGCTTCTCAGAATAGGGATTAATTTAGCTAGGTGTTTTTCATTTAGATTGATGTGCCCGCCTAAAGCACGATAGAGTGTCTTAGAAGGTAAACCTGCTTCTTTTTCAATCTGTGAATGATTTAGTGCGGGTTTTGCTCTGAAAAAACGAAAAACGATGTCTTGGGTTAGCATAAACAATAATTAACATGAGTATGCAAATATGATAAAATTTTATCATACATATCGAATAAAAAATAAAAAAGGTGTAAATATACTTAGGGTAATAAAAATATACGTTTCAACTACGACAAAATCCTCGTGAACTACGACAAAATCCTCGTGACGAGCGCCGCCGCCCGCCCGACAAAAATTCAAAGTTTGTTTTTGTTTTTTGTCTTTTTTTTGATTTTCTATTTTATCAATCCTCCATAAATAAAGCCCAAAAGGGTGAGTTATCCACATTTTTTACCCTAGAAGAAAATACATCACAAATTTGTGAATTTATTATTATTTATTATTATTTGATATTTGAGGGGCTTGTAACTCTCTGATTTTCATTTTGTTATGAGCAATAACTACGACAAAATCCTCGTGAATTACGACAAAATCCTCGTGTAACTACGACAAAATCCTCGTGTAACTACGACAAAATCCTCGTGAATTACGACAAAATCCTCGTGCAACTACGACAAAATCCTCGTGAATTACGACATCGAAAAAAGACAGTCGTTTTTTCTTGTCGTAGTTGTGGAAAACTCGTACTTTTGGGTAATAAATATAACAAATGGAAGAGAGTAATACCTTAAAAACCCTTATTCAAGACAATGCCATTACGAGTGCCCGCTATGAAATGTCGGCACTTGAAAAAAATATTATTTACATCATGATGGCACAACTCAAAAAAGAAGACACCTCAGACGTGAACTATTACGTTTCTGTGCGAGAATTAATGGAACGAACAGGTACCCGAAATTCGTACGAAGATTTAAAGCGAGCCACAGAGACATTGATAGGGCGTGTGCTACAAATCAAGCGCCCCAACGGTAACTTACTTCAAGTGTCGATGATTTCATCAGCAGAGTACATGCACGGGCAGGGAATCATTGAAATAGGACTAGACCCTAAAATTAGACCGTTCTTTTTCGATTTGAAACAAAACTTTACGACGTTTCAGTTGCACATGGCTTTAAGTCTAGACAGTAAGTATGCCAAACGTATTTATGAGATGCTATCGCAATACAAGGACATAGGCGTCTTTAAAATAGAGCTTCTTGAGTTGAAGCGACGGTTATTACTATACGATGATAAGACAGGGGAGGAGCAATACAAAAATTGGTCTGATTTTGAAAAACGTATTTTACTTACGGCGAAGAAAGAAATCAATGAAAAAACTGATTTGACGATTAGTTACAACGCGAAGAAAGTTGGCCGCAGATATTCAGATATTGAATTTACCATCACTAGAATTCGTGGAGCACAAACAAAAATTGATTTTCAGGACGAATCAGCGGTCGTTTTTGGGCGTCTGATTAACGAATTTCGTTTACGTAAAGATCAAGCAATTCAAATTGTTGAAAAGTTTTCGCAATCAGAAATTCACAAAACTCTGTATGATATTAAGTTGAAAGTGGCTAGTAACGAGGTTAAAAATATCGGCGCCTATACGGCGAAGGTGTTTGGGTTAGGGTAAAATATGCCCGATGGCTCACGACCGCCAATAATAATAAGACGTATATAGTGTAGAGTTATAGAAGATTAGCGGAGATAAAAGGAGATTATGGGAGATTAACAAGAAAGCGAAGCGTTTGCAAGCCATGACTTTGTCAGGACAAAATCTAACGCAAGCTATTGGCGGGGAATTGGTACTTCTTTTATTTCGGTATAACTTTCCAATAGCCACCTCTGTCTCCCCCCATCCTTTCGATTTTTTTCTCCTCTTTGAGCGTTTTTAAGGCTCTTTCGATGGTTTTTGTACTCACTCTGAGTTCTTTTGCCAAAATTGCTGTTGTGATAGTAAAATTTGTTCTAATCAACTCCAGTACTTTCTCCGACATTTTCTCCGACATTTCTCCGACATCTTTGGCAGGAAACGCGTTGTTTTGTGTCCCTTTCTCGATTTTTTGTTTTATTTCAAGCATTACACTAGCAAAATCATAATCGAACACAGGGGCAGGTAAACCGTAACGGATACACTCGTTGATAATTCGAATAGTACCTCTTCCCCATTGCTCAATGTAGCCAGTTCGGAAGAGGGCGGTTGAGATACTGGGGTTAAAAGGCCGTGAGGCATGTTTTTGTTTTAAGTTTTCGACTGTCCAGTTTTCGGGTAATGTACCTTCGTTCCAAAAGATAATTTTATCGGCATATACACTGATTTGAATGGGAATTCCGCTACTGTAATCTTTGTGGGCAATGGCGT
Organism: Runella sp. SP2; assembly: GCF_003711225.1. Classification (NCBI taxonomy): domain Bacteria; kingdom Pseudomonadati; phylum Bacteroidota; class Cytophagia; order Cytophagales; family Spirosomataceae; genus Runella; species Runella sp. SP2. The sequence goes on from NZ_CP031032.1 coordinate 12,333, forward strand.
TGAGCAATGCCTCCCTCAGGGCTGCTTCTGGAAACGGGAGTTCTTCGATGCGTTGAATACCTTCATAACTGATAAGTGCTTTTAGGTATTTGGTACGAAGCAAATCAAGGACTTTTTCGATTTGCTCGAATAAATGCCCGTGGATTTCGTCCTGAAACAACAAGTCATCATCCGTACGGAAATAGCCAATTTTAACAAAAGCTCCAGTGACGTATTTTTCAGGATCTGGGTGAAAAAGTAAAATCGCTGCTCTTTTCAAGAATTTACCTTCGGTCAAATGAAGCTTTTCGAGCAAAATGTCGTTACTTTCCTGGACAATTTCTTCCGTCAGTCGATTAGATTTAATGGCTTTTGTTCGAAAAAAATCAAAGGCCGATAGACTCAAATCATTTGCTGAAACATGGGGAATTGGCACTGCATCCCAGCGTCTTCCTTGTTTGTTGAGCAAGAACTTATCCAAAGCAGCTCCTTTAAGTTCCTGTTTGGTACTACCACTACGGTAATGATACTGTCCTTTGTAACTAACTGGGTAAGGATAAGCTTCTACGGTAATTTCTAAATAATTTCCTTGAAGACTCGTTTTTAAATCCACATCCACGACAATTCCCAAAATATCCCGCACCTTATTTGGAATATCTTCCAACAATTTTTTTGCATCAGTAAGCCCCGTCACTTCCCCTCTGTCATTGATCCCAATGAAAAGTTTTCCGCCAGAGGCATTCGCAAAACCACCAATCCACTTGATATATTCATCACGCCAAGTTTCTTTCCACTCTATATTTTGACTTTCTTCCATTCTATAAGCTGTGTAATTCTTGCAAGCTTGATCTCTCCAAGGTTCTTTTTAGTGCTATCAAATATACTCTATTTTTGGCATAACCGAGCTTTCTCATTAGTCCAAGAAACTAAAAAATACAAAGTAAATGCGAAGGAACCTATGTAAGGTCTATTCAATTTTATTGGCTTTTTTAATACTATTTCAAATTATTATCGTTATTATTCCGTTATAAAATTAAATTATAAATCTAATACCTATAGATTTAACCAGGCTATTGAGCCGCTTTTCCCAGTAACTGTTTTCTCAATTCGTCATTTTCGGTCACATACCTTTGAAGCTGTCCTTTCAAATAGGCATTTTCAGAAAGCAACGCCGAAATCATTTTTTCGGTCTCATCGTAAGGCATTGCTTCCTCAGATTGTTTGGCTTGATTGGCATATCCCCTACAAGTCCCACAACAGTACTTGGCTGTGGAGCGACTAGCAAAAAAGGGCGTCCCACACCAAAGGCATATTTTTTCAAAAACCTTGGCGTTGTACTTAAAGTTGGAACGGTCTAATTGTGGCATGTTGAATACGTGATTAGCGTATAAATATAACCTCAATTTTTTATACACTCAAAAATATACTGTTATAATTTCGCTATAAAAGATTTTTTAACACAACCCACAGTAGATGAATACAGTCCATTCTACTATTCAAACTCACTTATTATAGTTAGCAGTAGCCCAAACCAAAAGAGAATTCTTTTCTTTAGGTAAATTGAGCTTTTGGATAATATTTGCACGGTGATGCTCTACTGTTTTTTCGGCAATAAATAGCAGTTCAGCAATTTGCTTGGAGGTTTTGTGCTCGGCAATGAGAGCCAGTACTTTGCGCTCAGCAAAGCTGAGATTTTCCAACCCTTCCTTTACGTTTGCCCTATCTTGAACCAGCTCCGACTGTAGGTTTGGACTTAGGTATTGCCCACCTCGGTTTACCTTTTTCAAACAATCCTCTAACTCATCTTGGGCAAATTCTTTTAGTAAATACCCATACACCCCATATTGATTTGCTTTCTCAAAAATTGACTTTTCTCGGTGCATGGTCAACAAAATAACCCGTGTTGGTAAGCGAACCGAAGCAACTTGCTGTAACACTTCAAGTCCACTTAGTCCAGGCATATTAATATCAAGAATGGCAATATCGGGTAAGTGTAACTTTATTAAATTGAGTGCTGTAATGCCGTTAGAACAGCAATCGACCACACGATAGCCTAGGGATTCGACAAATACTTTGGTGCCCATTAAGGAAAAGGGATGGTCGTCAGCGATTAATATAGAAGGCATTTTTTGATCGTTGTTTAGCTTTTTTGGGGAATAACAATTGATATTACCGTCCCTTTAGAGGTGGATTGGAGCTGGGTAGTTCCGCCAACGACCCGGGCACGTTCGATGATATTATGCAATCCGAAAGCTTTGCCACTATTCAGCGTTTTTTCAACATCAAATCCTTGTCCATTGTCTCTAATCTCAAGTAATACCTGTTTTTCTGTTGCTTGTAAAGTAATTTTAGCTGCATGGGCATTGGCGTATTTGATGACGTTACTCAACGCCTCTTGAATGATACGGTATAGTTGAAGCTCATCAGAGGAAGTTAAGGTGCCTTGGTAATCAATGTCAGTCATCACCATAAAATCATTTTGATTCTCAAAACGCTCTACAAGGGTTTTGATGTTGAGCACTAACCCAATTTGGTCGAACAACACGGGGTGTAGGTTTCGGCTAATGCTGCGAACGTCGTTAATAATGGTATCTATTTTTCCACTGACTGTAGCAATATCCCCCTGAAGAATATTTTTTAAAGTGAGAAGTTCGTGACTGATGCTGTCGTGGAGGTCGCTAGCAATTCGTTGACGTTCTTCTTCCGTATTCTGCAATAGTTGTTTGGTAAAGTTCATACTGTTTTCTTTTTCTTGGTTTAGGCGTTTTTGGCGTTGCCACAGATAAAACGAAAATACGGCCAACACCAACCCCAGCAGCGAGGCAATGAGAAAACCGATTAGCGCGTTTTTCTTGGCGAGGGTTTGGAGTTGGAGGGCTTTTTCTTTAGTAAGTGAAAGTAGTTGGGATGCTTGCAACCGTTTGTCTTGTTGGATGAGTTTGAGCTCCTGTTCGCGTTCTTGCTTTTTTGCTTTCTCTTGTAGATAAGCTAATCTTTGTAAATCTCGGTCTTTTTCACTCAGAATGAGGCTTTGAGTCTTGATTTGCAGCGTTTGTTGTTGCTGAGTAGTAAGAAGTTTTTCCTTCTCAAGCTCTTGGGCTGTTAGCTGCTGTTCGTATTTAAGTTGGGCTTCTTTTTTGTCAAAATCATATTGAGCTTCTTTTCGAATGACTTCATTTTTAATGTTTTCATTAAGAATACTGTCTTTAATGGTTATAAATTTTCTATATGCGTTATAAGCTTGCTTAAAATCTCCCATGTCTCGATACAAAATACTTAGGCTGGCCCACCGTGCCGAAATATTCCTTCTGTCACCTGCTTTTTCATAGAGTTGCAGGCTTTGAAGATTGTATTCCAATGATTTTTGGTACCGTTGTGAAGGCGCTATGCTCCGTTTCAGTAAAACGGAATCGGGAACAGTGTAGTAATAATTGCCAATGTCATGTAAAGAAGTGGCCATATAACGACTATTTTGAAGTTCTCGACTCAGCTTGTGGGCTTCCTGTAAATACATCCAGCTTTTTTCAAAGTCTTTTTGTTTGAGATAAGCAGGCCCCAGTTTTGAATAAATAATAAACAATTTCGGTTTGTCGTCAATTTTCTTTGCTACTGATAGTGCTTTTAAATAGTAGGACAGGCTTTTGTCAAAGTTATTGAGTACAAAATAAGCTACCCCTACGTTGAGATAACTTTCAGCAATCAGGGGTTCTCGTCCCAAACTTTCAGCCACTGTTGCTGCTTTTTGCTTGTAAATCAATGCTTTATCCGAATCGCCAATTCGATTAAATATGTCCCCGAGCAACGAATATATTTCGTATAATCTACTCGAATAAATAGATTCATCCAGCAATTGTAAAGCCTTTAAAAACAAGTCCAGTGCCCTTTGATAATTCCCTGTATCAAACTGGGGTCTCCCTCTTTTAATAAGCACAAGCGCAATACCCAAATTGTCTTTCAGTTCTCGATACAACGCTTCCGATTGCTTGAGGGCTTCTTCTGCTTTTGCCCAGTCGTTTATTTGTTGATAACTGGTTGAAAGGGCCAAATAAGCATTTGCTGCTCCTCTTTTTTGTTTTTGTTCCAGAAAAAAATCAAGCCCTTTTTGTAGGTACTGCAAAGCAAGGGTTGATTTTTGTTGGATAGCATATACGCTGCCCATGGAGACATAAATAGAGCCCAGATTAACATGTTTTTTATTGTCTGACTCAAAATACTGCTTAGATAGAGCGTATAACTGTAATGCCTCCTCAGGTTTACCATTGTCTTGTAACGACTGGCCTTTTTGGAGTTGGGCAGTCGCCGTAAAAAAGGGGTGATGTATGGATTGCGCTAATTCCAACGCTTCATCAGCATATTTCAGCCCTGTTTTTGAATCAAATGAAACATACGAGTTATGAATGTCCAGCAGCAATTTTATTTTAACAGTATCTTTTTTCAGATAAACGTTATTCAACCTCAATAAACTGTCTAACTTCTTTTTGTTTTGAGCTTGAAGAAGAAAAGGACTGCATATTAACAAAACATACAAAAAGAGTTTTCTCATGGACGGGATTGATTGGGTCACAAAACTAGTCAACCATTTTTTTTATACAATTTTGCTGCTTTAAAATAGGGGTTTCCCCCTATGGAATAAGCTTTTTTCTTGGTATATTTTTGTGGCTTCAATCAAGGTATAATCAGTCATTGAATTATGAAGCCACAACCCATAATAAATCACCTAGTAAGCGCAATAGAAGTTTTCAACCATTCTTACCATTGGCAATAATGAGAACTACTCTATTGGTTATTATGGTATTTGTTTTTTCGATAGGCCATTCCATCGGGCAATCTATTGACTTAGGAAATATAAAGTCGGCTCCAAAACTTAAAGTAAGTGGAGGCTTAAACCTGAATACGCTCTACAACTCGTATTTACCTGTACCCTCTCAAAAGTTGAGCTATTTTGTAAACGGAACATTAAATTTCAATGTTTTGGGCTTAATTTCGGTACCGTTGAGTATCAATTATTCAAACCGAAAATTTAATTATAGCCAGCCTTTTTCATTCAACCAGATTTCGATAGCTCCCCGATACAAATGGGCTACTGCTTATCTGGGTACATCAGCGCTTACTTTTTCTCCATATACATTAAACGGGCATCAGTTCAGAGGAGTTGGTTTTGAACTTTCTCCCAACAAGTGGAAAATCAGTACGATGGTGGGTCAGTTGATAAGAAGCACCAACGACTCTACGTACAACCGAATGGGATATGGACTAAAAGTGGTATATAATCCTGGTAATTTTCGAATAGGGACGTCCTTGTTACACGCAGCCGACAACCCGACATCCGTTACCCCTGAAAGACTGGCTACCAATCGAATTCGTCCCCAAAAAAACATTGTTTTGGGGATTGAAGGAGGTATCAATTTCCCAAAAATCGGACAAATAGACCTAGAATTCAGCAATAGTTTTATTTCTGAAAACTCCTCACTTGCAAGTGATAGCACTCGTACAGGTTTTGGAGGACTATTTTTCAAAACAATGGCACCCATTCAGTCGAAAACGGCCTTCAAAACAAAATTTTCAAGACCGTTTTGGGGAGGAAAGACCATCTTGGGAGTTGGTTACGAGCGTGTTGATCCTGGCTATCGAACGTTTGGAGGGTACTTCTTTACCAATGACTTCGAAAATTACACCCTCAATTTAGTACAGCGCTTGTTCGACAACAAACTAGTGTTTTCAGGTAACGTAGGCCGCCAACGTGATTTGTTGGTAACCAAAGCCAACGGGCAGACACGTTTTGTGGCAGCGACTAATTTGCTTTTTGTACCGAACCAAAAGCTGAACATCAACTTCAGTTTTTCAAATTTTAGAGGTTTTGTATTTGTACGGGATTTCATAAAAGAAGCAAAACGAGAATCAAGTTTTATTCCGATTGACACCCTTAATTACACGCAAATAAATCGGAATGCAACGCTGATGCTCTCGTATATCATTAAGCAATCTGAAACAACGACGCAGCAGTTTTCAGTCATGGGGACAGTTTTAGATGCGGCCAACAAACAAGGTGATTTTATACGCACTGGCCAAACAAGTCAGGTATATACCGCTCAGTCAAGTTATGTGTTGGGCTTTCCGAAGAAAAAAATCAATTTTTCGGCAGGCTATAATTTCAATCAAAACAAACTGGGAGGACAAAATATCGTAGCTCATGGCCCAACGGCTTCCGTGCAGCAACAGTTGGCTGACGACAAGGTCTCTTTATCGGTAGTTTCGACTATGCTAATGACCAAAGCTGTTGAACAATCCTCAAGCTCCATTTTTTCGGCTACAGCCATGGCCTCTTACCGAATAACAAAAAACTCAAATTTAAACGGGAACCTGTTGTTGATGAACAATAATGCAGACACAAACTCGCCAGCTGCTACGGGCTTGCCTGCTACTATTTACACTGCAACAATAGGTTATTCTTATAAATTCTAACAATAAAACTCAAGAATGAAAACCTTCATCCGAAGTAGTTATTTTATCTTCCTATTTAATATACTTATCAACACCCTTGCTTCGGCACAGGCTCCTAACTATCCTATTGATGGCACGGCTACAGTTTCATTACCAGCATCGGCAACGCTGGAAGATTACCTAAACCCCATCGTCAACCCTATCAACGTAGAAGTAATTCTGAAAGATTTAAAAATTCCGACTCGTTCGGTCTATTTACAGGTAGAAATGAATGGTCCAGGCTTAGTAGCCCAATCTTTGCCTACCTCAGCGAGTACTTCGTTCGAAATAAGCTCTGGGGTACTCTTCCGAATCCCGAAAACAATCATTGCCGCCTGTTTCTCCCCCGATAATTTGCAAGGAGTACCCCAGTCGGTATATCAACAACCCTTACCATCGGGTATTTATACATTTACGTTTTACTTACGGGATGTTTTTTCGGGGGCATTGTTGTCAAAACCCATTCAGACAGCCCCTACCTGGATAGAAGTAAGCGACCCTCCGCTGCCCACGTACCCTTTAAATTACTCAGGGGTTACGGTAAACCAAGTTCAGAACGTTGTTTTTCAGTGGCTTCCACGGCATACGCCCAATAATAACATTGAGTATGAGTTTACGCTTACTGAGCTACCAATCGCCAATAGAGGCAATCTCCAAAATGTATTTCTGTCGCAGCCGCCGTTGTGTAAAATTACCACAACACAACCTAGTTTACTGTATGATGCCAAGTACCCACCCTTACGCCAAGGGGCAGTATATGCGTGGCGGGTACAGGTAAAGCCAAAGTTTGGAGCTATTGGGAAAGCCAGTAACTTCCTAAATGATGGGTACAGCGAAATATTTTCTTTTTTTTACGAAAAGCCAACGGAGCAGCTAAACCCTCCCACCGACTTGAATGTGGTACGGTCACCTGATTATAATAAAATCTATTTCGACTGGAAAGGTGAAAGCAACCACCAGAAGTATGTTGTAACTTCCTTACGATTTGATAAAAACAACGAAGAAGGAGCCAAAAAAGACCCTTTAACCTTCGATACCTTTGAGGTAGAGAAAGGAATGGATGGCGTCACTAAATACACAAAGTTTACAGGCCGTGATGACTCTCCATCTTCTGGAATAAATACTCATTCAATATATAATAAAAGTGAGTTCAGAGTTTTAGTTAGGGCAGTAGATGTATTTGGTAGAATGTCAGAACCAGCCATCTATGACATGGAAGCGATTGAATACACTCAGTTTGATGAGCAGCAAAGAAAGCCTCTATCCCTGAATGGAAACGTGGAAGCTGTCATACGAGCCTATGACCCATTGAAACTTGAACCAAATAAAGTCACTATAACTGGAGAAAAAAGCAGGTACAAGGTGAAAGATGCCTTGGTATGTTTATACGGTTTAACCAAGGAATCAACCGCCAAAAATATTCAAGAATTTAAAAATCGTTGGCTAACGAACAGCTCTTATACCTATGACAACCGTGTAGAGCGACTGGATTGTAGAAAAACATCATCTGATGGTAAGTATTCACTCTCGTCAAATAGGATTGATATTATCACTCTAAACTCATATAAGTACAAATACCTGACGATTGAGGGGCCAACAATTGACTATGGCGGTTTCATTACGACTATTGAGATTCAGGATGAAGGAGGAGCCTCTGAGCGCACTCTGGGTACGCAAACGCTACTTACAAATACCATTCGCCTGAACCCCATCTTTAAACTCCCCGATGGACGACCTATTAACAATGAGGTATTTGAGGAAATTAATGTCTATCGCCTAAAGACGGTCTATGAAGCGAATAAAGAGCTTTTGCAGTACGAGGCAGGTCAAAATGTTTCGAAAGAAATCCGTTATAACAAAAATCAGTATGTAAAAGTAGGGGATATCCAAAAGCCTAACCTCAACCTATTTACGAATGAAACCACCCTTGATAACTTTGTAATTGGAGCAAAAGAATACGGGAAAGATGAAAAACACTTCCCCATGAACAAAATAAATGGTTATACATCAGTTCGTATAGGTACGAAAGATGGGCATGGAATCCCTACAATAAATGCCAATTTTGTATATACACCACCGTTATTGAAAATTAAAGGAAAAGTAGCTGCTCGTGGTAAGTCGGGTGGGCAAAGTATTCCAGCGCCCAACTGGGAGGTTGGTATCTTAGTTCTCAAAAACTCAAAGGATATTCGGGATATCGATGCCAAAGGAAAAGTAACTCCTCCCAACGAATACGAAAAATTCCATTGGGAGGAGGTGACAACAGATGAAGCAGGCAATTACGAATTTACGCTTCCAGAGGAGATTACCTTCAATCAGGAGATTGATGATATCATCATTTACAACCGAATTTCTGGGGTGTATTCTTTTTATCAGGGAAAACGTATCGATAAACCAGCTGCTAACATCGTTGTGGACATTGATTTACAGTCAACGGGGACGGCCATTGCTTCGATTGTCAAAGACCAACACGGAGAACCCATCGTAGGAGCAAAACTTACGCATAGCAGCGGAGCAATGGCTACCTCCAACCAAAATGGGGAGTTCATTTTGAACGTACAATTCAGTCCGTCAGTCGAGGCTGACCAGTCGGTCAAACTCTTGGCAGATGGTTATTTGACCGACGACATTGACCTCTCAACCTTCTCCAAATCAACTAGTACCGAAGAGGTTTCCGATTTTGGACGTTCATTTTGGAACACCCAAATTCAGCAATTACGGAGCCTCACACGCCAAAACTTTGAAGAATTGGGTAATGAAGATGCTTTTGAAAGCAATTTTGAAGACTATAACACCCGACTTCAAGCGTTTTATAAGCAAGACTCGGTGGGTGCTACAAGTATCGATCACGTAGTGCTTATTCGTACCTATGTACTGGATGATAAAAACGAAAAGCAGTACACGGCAAGCAGTTTGGTCTTCGACAAAAAAAACGTTGATATACCAGAAACGGGTATCGTAAAGCTACTGCATACCAAGGGGACAACTTTGGAGGGAAAAATAACCAACAAAGATAAAACAGCCGAAGTACTCTATTTAGAAAAAGAATTTTCGGTTGATTTTGATACCCCCACCAATAAAACCGATACCGTAAAAGTAGAAGTTGAGCTGACAAAAGCCATTTTGGTAGCTGGGGTAGTCACTGCTTTTCGCGAAGATTCATCAAAGATAGGAGTAGAAGCTGGCGTTACTATTGCGGCAGAAGATATCGATGAGGTAGAAACCGACGCAGAAGGGCGCTTTGAAATATGGTTGGAAAAAGACGCTGAAGAGGTAGAAATCACCCTCACAAAAAAAGGATTTAATACTATTACGTGGGCTTTTACAACAAAGACAAAAACGAAAGAAGAAAAAATAAGGAATTTTGTTAACAACGCAAGTGATGATTTTGAATACACGACAGTTGAGGCATTAAAAGAGTTACAGCTAAGTATTTACAGGCGCGATGCAACCATACCAGATTTCAAGACGCTGCAAGGTTTTGCCATTGATGTTGCGTCAATAAAGCGGATTGATGCGGATACTTATCTCATGACCGGAAGCATAGACTTATCGGAGGAAGAAAGTATCTATGAACTTGATGAAGGAGAAGAATTGACCTTCGAAGAGGTAGAGGTAGAAGTCGATGATTACGATGAAGAAAATGCGGTTTTGGTTGACGACGATACCGACCTCCTACAAGAAACCCTCAACCTGAAGCTATTTAACTATGCAAAAGTAGAATCAAACAACGAAAACGAAGGTAATACCAACTTTATAAAACTTATAAAATTAAAGTTGGAAGGCAGAGAGTCGTTGGGGAAAATTGGGGGTGTGGGGCTTAAATTCAAGCCAGAGAAAATATTGAAAAAAACATCAAACCCCATTTTTCAAGAATTCGATTTGGTGCCAAACGTAGCTGAAAAACAAGGAGATGTAGCGTTCAACAACGACATTACCGACAAAAACAAGCAAAAGCTTCTGGATGCGAATGCTAAACAAGAAGCCAAGAAAAAAGAGGGAAAGTACGACGTAGTGGCAGAAGGAGCTGAAAAAGAAGAAAAACCCGAATTAAAGAAATACCAAGAAAAAGAAAAGGACGCACCAATTATCCCTGTGTTTGTATCAGGGGGTAAAAAATTGGCCAATTTTAACGAAGAATTGGAATTCAAACTCGAATTCCCTGGAGATGTAGAAGGAGTAGAGCGACGTGACGAAAAAGACGACGATGGAAATCCAACGGGTAAAAAGGAGAAAATAAGCTTAGGCTTGGGTCTGGGCTTTAGCATACTCCTCGACGAAGAGAAAGAAGCAAGCCTTACCAAAGATGGGGTGGTTTTTGCGGGGGATTTAGCTTTCCCAATGATGAAAAAAATTGGTATAGAAGGCTACATGCCCATCGTAGAAAAGCTACTATTAGCTCCCAAAGGCGACTTGCCAATGCGTGAGATTCGTTTCGCCAAAAGGGAGCCCGAAGATGGCAAAGGAACCCCCTATTATGTTCGGTTGGGAGTAGCGGGCTCGTGGCGATTTGAAATAGATAAAATCCAAGTGTTTGATGATTTCTCCAATGCGGGCTTTGGTGGTAAACTTTATACCGATAAAAAGAACCACTTGATTGTTCATTCGATGGCAGTTCGCAAAGCCAACGGTTCTACGTATCCATTTCTGGACATGGAATTTCCAGAAGAGGGGTTCAAAATCAAAAACCTTATTCTGAAAAGCCCCGAAGACCAGCACATCCTGTTAGGGTATAATTTTGACGACGAAGCCTACGAAGTGGAAGCGGGTGTACGGATGGAAGTAACAAAAAATACGAACAAGATGATTAAAGACTTGTTCCCGCTTGAAGTTGAAAAGCTAGTGTATAATACCGCAGGGAAATTTTATGTGGCGGTAAAAGTAGGTAGAACAGTAAATGCAGGCCCTGTCAAGGTAAATATTCGGAAAGTACTCTTCAATAAAGGAGGGGCTGTACCCTGGAGCGAAATGCTTCAAACCCTGCAAAGGAGTAATGAAGAAACCGCTGAATTGAACAAAACCACCAAATACAACAATGCCTATTACCGTACATTAAATGAAAAACGAGTATTGAATCGCGATTCCAATGTCGGTGGGTATGAAGTAATGCAGGAAGAAGATGATATTGAACTTCAAGAAGGAGAAGTAGATTGGGCGTTTGGAATTGCGGGAGGGGCACAAGTTGAAAGCTTAAAGGGGATAAAAGCAAAGGCAGATGCGTCGTTTGTTGTTGGCGAACTGGACGGCCAATTCACCATTCAATTTAACAATATTGATATTGTAATGGAGTCCACGGCCTTCAAAGCATTCATGTCATTAAACTTATCAACGAGCGGCGATCGGGTTGGTTTTGAAGGAAAAGGCGAAATGGATACCATGAAGCGTCGTTGGGGAGCTTCACTAAAATTATATAAACTTCCCGACGGAATTGAGTTTGGGGCCTCCATTGTCGCTAGTACTTATGGGTTAGTTTCGGGTCCCCTGATGTGGACTTCAGTAGGAGGCGGAATTGATATTAATACCGCAACCAACAAATACTCGGTGTTCTTCTTAGGGTCGGCTACTACAACGGGGACCTCTCCCGAAGTAAGTGAACTCCGCGCCATTAGGCTAGAAGTGCTCTTCGAAACAGATGCCTGCGGAGCAATGCCTGTGGTAAAAGGAAGTGCTGATTGGTACCTCAAAAAAAATAAATACTGCACTGCTACCGTCTTACTTGATTTCTGCCGTACCATCATTTTAGCGAACATTGACTGCGTCAAAGAGATTATAGAAGGGTCAGAGGCAAATATACAGGGGACCATTTACCTCACTTCAGAATCGGTATTCATTGGCGCCAACGTAAAAACAGTTGTTTTAGGAATGAATGCAAATGCTGTTTTTGCGCTTGGTATCAACAATAATTTCTTTGGAGCAAGTGTGCCAAGGGATGTTGCTAAGTTCAAAGACTATATCAACAGCAACTATTTGGTCAATGGGAAGACAACCTTAAACGGCATTTACCTTGACGCAACGCTTGGCCTGTACAAAGAATGGTCGGGTGAATATAAAGTCTTTGCTTGGTCGATTAAGACAGCCATATCCAATAGAACCTACCTTTTTTTCTCTTTTTCTGAGCTGGCCTTTAGGATTGGAAATGACTTTAATTTTGAATTAGGAGCCTATGGACGGGTGGGTGTTAAGGGTTTTTGCCTTGAAGCATGGGGGGAGTTAAAGCTACGTTTACTAATTGAAGGAGGAAGAGATAATACCGAAGGGTGGAATTTTAGAGGAAGTGCCGCCGTTACGGCTAGCCTAGGCAATAACAAATCCTTGGGATGTGACGATTATGATGTTGAATGGTGCAAAGTAGTAATTCCTTGTGGCATTGATTGGAAAATCTGTCTTAATAAATCTCTGGAGGTACGTTACCAAGAAAAAGGAGCAGATGCTGGATGGGACTTCGGCCTTTAAAAAACACCAATTAAATAGATAGGGTATTTAATAATACGATACAATGAGTTTTTTTAATCTAAAAACAGTAGTCTGTACTTTCGTTATGTTATTATTCGGATGTTTCCGACTGGCAGCACAAGAAGTCTCCACGAAAGGAGCGATTCAGGTCTATCCTTCCGAGAGGGGGAACCTACTATCCATTTTACCAAAAGACAAAGAAACAGCCTCCTCCGAAGAGTTGTTGAAATCAACAGCTTACTTTAAAATCAACCGCGCTGAGTTATTGCTTACCAATAAGTTTAAGTCTTATCAAAATGTAGGACAAACCAAACGTAGTAAAACCGTAGCTGAGTTGCGGGCCGCTGTGACGTCAGAAGGAATAAATGGTATTCAAAAAATCAAAAACCTCGCTTCGGAAGCATCAGTTCAGCAATACTTAGCTAATGAGTATCGTTTCGATTCCCTCCTGGTACTAGGCTTTTTTTCGCATAAATACTTGGAAGCATTCGGTATTGCATTCAATGATACAAAGGTCGAAGAAGGCGTCGTGTATTCCTATCAGGCCATTAGAGTAGATAAATCGGGGAAGGAAGAACTTTGGGCTGAAGCAAAAATTGTCAGTAAAGTACCAAACCCCCAATTAAACGGGATTAAAATAGTACAAGACACCATCATTTCGAATGATAGCACTGTGGTTTTTAAGTTTCATGCCGATTTTCCAATTGCTGGATTATCTAAATCGGAGACTTTTCCAGCGTACGCGCCAATCAACACAAGATTATCGGCAAAAGAACAAAAAAAGAGGGTGAAAGAGCAGAATACCGCTTTCGTCAATTACTTGAATACATTTCCTATCGAACCCTCAAAAGTTGCGTTTTCTGTTTACTATCAAGAAAATCAAGCGGGCTGGAAATTGTTGTCAAAGTATCAAGCGATGCCCGATACTGCGGGTGTGTTTCGCTTGGGAGCCTTTGTAAAAACAACTCCAGAAGCCTACGTAGAAGTACGTATTATACCCGAGACCTTTGGCGGGGTAACCTCCGATCCTGATTCATCTGAAGTTGTTGGAGCGTATGCCATTTCCCAATCTTCGGTACCGCTCATTTATGCTGTTTCGGGACAGGATTCTACCAATTGTATTAAAATCAAATGGCAAAAACTTCCCTCAAAACCCTATTATTATGGGGTGTTGATTGAAAGAGCAGAGGGTAATAATGAACCCGAACGCTTGTCTATCGCAAGTAATGATACAGACTCGTTTATTGATTATAAAATTAAAGGTGGTTCAATTTATACGTATCAGGTAAAAGCCCTCTTTAACCCCAAACAAAACGTTGCGCAGCGAGTACCTGCTACAACTGTTTTATCAGGCACTACTTTTTCGGCTCCGCTTCCACCTTACAATTTACGGATTGACACCGCATCCAAAAAAATTCCCACCTTGAAGTGGGAGGCCGTTGAAAGTAATTCAAGGTTTGGATTTATCGTGTATCGAGGAACTAAGCCTAACCAATTGAGTCACTTAGGCAACGTGGTTAAGGGGACTGAATTCACTGATTCGACAGGCGTTTTTTCGGCAAGGGTAAAAATGTATTATGCCGTTGTGGCGCAAAGTCTCTCACAAGATACCAGCGACTTCTCGAATGTGGTCGAATTCAAGGCTATCATGCCGCTTGACATTGCCCCACCTATGTACCTCAATTACAAGTTGGTCAACGGCGATCTATTTCTGGATTGGCCCGAGATGCGCGCGAAAGATAAACTTATCAGTGGCTACCGATTGGAACGAAGAAGCGATTTGGATACTGTGTTTAAAGCAATTGGCCCAAAAACCATTGCGACCAACTTTTTTACCGATACTACATTTAAGCAGGGATATTACCATGAGTACCGAATCGCTTCCGTAGCAGATGACGGACAAATTGGTACTTTCAGCATGGCGTTTGAGGTAGATTTCCCCAAAGAGCTGCACGAGGGAATTTCAGCATTCTCGCTGCGAAATACCACGAAAGGTGTCTTGATACAATGGCCGTCGGCGGCACTTTCAACCACCAAAGAGTATGTAATTTATCGAAACGACCCTCCCAAAGCGCAGCTTCGGAAGTTGACTACTGTGCCCGCTGGAACGTTTGAATACAATGACAAAACTGTCAACGATTCAGGTGCGTATTTGTACGCCATGAGTATTGTGGCTCAAGATGGCCGTGAAAGCCAAAAAAGTAAACGAAAATCATTAAAACGCTCCAAACCCACCAAACTTTAGTCCCATACTGATGAAAAAGATAATTCGACTTCTTTTGCTTTTGGTAATAGCGCACCTGCATTTGGCTTGTTTTAAGGAGATGGCGCTTTCAACAACGGCTGATTTTACCATTAAATTCATTGATGACAATAAAGCAGCTCCAACGCGGGTTCTCATTGAGAATACATCCGTAAATGCCGACACGTATAAATGGACATTTGAGGGAGCTTCTATTACTTCTTCCGATCTGCAAACACCCCCCGAACTGCTCTTTCGCAAAGAGGGTAAGTATAAAATTACCCTTGAAGTAAGTAATATCGACAGCAAAACGTCGCGCAAGGAAACAACCATCGAAATTGGGAAACCCTTGAGTGCCAAGTTTGGCTTTAGTTTTGACCTCAATAATCTGGCCCCAGCTACGGTAAAATTTAAAAACTCATCAGTCGGCGCTACACGTTACGAATGGTCGTTTGAGAAAGGGGATAAACCTACCTCTACCGAAGAGAACCCCACCGTTATTTTTGCCGAAAAAGGGCAATACAAAGTATCTTTAAAAGCATTTAGTGGCCAAAAATTTGTGCAGTTTGATTCTACGATTCAGGTGGGTGAAAGCTTACAGCCAACCTTTGAGTACGAAACGACGGATTTTAACTTCAACCATGAAGCTCCTCTGACCATCAGGGTTACTAATAAGTCGAAAGGGGCTCTCCAACAAAAATGGAGTGTCAATGATGTCAATGCTAGAATAACGGCCGAAAATGATTCAATAACGACCATCCTACTGCCCGACGCAAAAACCTATAAGGTGACATTGACGGCATCCAACGGAAAAATAAGCAAGACATCTGAAAAAGAGATAGTTGCGAACACCCCTACCAATTTGCTGTACTTCAAAGACATTCCATTTGGGGTGTATGAGGCTTCTACTTATTCCAGCTATTTTGTATCGCGCCGTAAACAGTCCATTGCGGCGGAGGCGTTAGATACGCTCTCTTTTGGTAAAGAGTTAGACATTGTGTTTTTCGCCCAAGATGAAACCCTCGGGTACGGGCGGTTTTTATCACCTGACAAAACGGCGAGTCTGTTGATGCCTACCATTCCCAAGGCTCAGCGTACTACGTTTATCAATTTGTTGGAGGCTTGTGCTGCTTGTACCCAGATGACCGATGCAAAATTTGACGCCATCAAAACCTCAAAAGACTTTAGCCAATTTGTATTTAAGTTCAGCGACGGCGTCATCGAAGGCTTTGATAAACAAACTACCCCGCGTTATGTACCCTTTAAAACAGCCGATGGTCGGTTGGGTATCATCAAAATTAAAAGTTTTCACACCACTAGCAGCGATAGCTACATCACTACCGACATCAAGGTGTACAGGAAACCCTAAAATACAATAGAAGAACATGTGTAAACGAAGAGAAGATATGAAAAAGTTATATGATTTATGGTTAGGTGTACTGGTAGCCTTTTTACTCCTACCTCTTGGGGAAATCAATGCCCAGAAAATTCCTGGGTGGGGAGGTCAAAGAATGATAAGTTCAACTAATGTAAGGCCAAATACACCCGTTCAAATAACTCATTCAGATGGGTGTTTCGGACAAGTAAAATGGTTTAATTCCAACCAAGAGCTTGTAGGGATTGGAGAAACTTTTGTTGTTTCACAACCAACAGTTGGACAGTATAGCTACTATTTTGAATGTGATGGTTGGATTGGTGTCGATCAAGATTATCGTACTCTTACATTTACGGTATCTAATGCCGAGAAATCACCTACTCCTAGTGTTAGCTATAGTGTCTCAGATTATGGAGATGGAAGAATCAGTGAGTTGCTTAAAGCTGAGGGTTGTTACGGGGATGTAAAATGGTTGTCAGGAAATCATGTAGTTGCAGAAGGAGCTTATTTGCAGGTAATTGGGGACAATGGTCATGCTGAACTGTCTTATCAACCTTATCACAAGTTTAAGGCATACTGTACTGAATATGAGAAAACCGTAAGTGATGCTGCAGAAATTTCTTTTGGTCAGACCAGTCAAGAACGTAACCTGCCCTACCCGTATGTTTCTATTTATACAACCCAATTTGATGAAACCTTAACTCCCAACCTACCTACGCGTTTGGGAGTAAATAATTGTTACGGTGCAGTTAGTTGGGAAAAAAATGGGGTGGCTTTTTCAACCGAACTTTCGCCCCTTATTACTCCTCAATGCGGAGATGTGTACAAATTAAAATGTACGTACGATCGATGGATATGTTCAGGCTCAGAGTCCCCAAATAGTAACGGTGATGGTTGCTGTACCCCTAATTCCGGAGGGCCTTGTCCTAATATAGTAAGAGAGAGTCAAGTTGCAATTCTTCAAAGTAATTCGATTTCAATTTCAGCACACCCACAATCACAGACTGTGCTGGCCGGGGCAAACATAAACCTCTCCGTAACCGCTTCTAATGGTATAGGCTACCAATGGAGAAAGAATGAAGTTAACATAAACGGAGCAGTAAACAGCAGTTACACAATAGTAAACAGTATAGTAGCAGATGCCGGCGATTATGATGTAATCGTAAAAGGAGCAGGTGCCTGTTCAGCGGATAAAATAAGTAATAAAGCCACCATTACCATCAGTAGTGGTGCTACCCTTACCATGAGTAGCACAGCTGTGACTTGCAATGGTGGTAACAATGGGACTGCAACGGTAAATGCCACAGGAGGCACGCCGCCTTACACTTACTCCTGGCCAAATGGTGGAAATACCGCTACTATAACAGGACTCACAGCAGGCAACTATACCGTCACGGTTACGGATGCGAGTGGAGTTGTGAAGTCGAGTAGTGTAGTGGTTACCGAACCTCCAGCTTTGGTAGTAAACCCAAGTAATACGCCCGTAAAATGTAACGGTGGTAACGACGGAACTGCTACCGTAAATG
This sequence comes from Runella sp. SP2, assembly GCF_003711225.1. Lineage (NCBI taxonomy): Bacteria > Pseudomonadati > Bacteroidota > Cytophagia > Cytophagales > Spirosomataceae > Runella > Runella sp. SP2. The sequence goes on from NZ_CP031032.1 coordinate 30,388, forward strand.
TAAGCGGTGGAACAGGTACGTACACTTATTCATGGAGCGGGGGAGTGACAAGTACCACCAATACTGCTACGGGTTTAGTCGCAGGAACGTACACCGTTACCGTCAAAGATGCTAATAATTGTGAGAAAAGCGTCGCCATTACCATCACAGAACCATCGGCTATCGTAATGACACCAAGCAGCACGCCAGTTAGATGTAAAAATGGCAACGACGGAACAGCGACTGTAGCCGTAAGTGGGGGCACAGGCTCCTATACCTACACCTGGAGCGGGGGCGTAACAAGCACCACCAATACTGCCACAGGGCTGACCGTAGGTAGTTATACCGTTACCGTCAAAGATGCCAACAACTGCCAGAAGAGTATTACAATCACGATTAATGAACCCGCTACGTTATTGACTATAAGCATTGCTAACTCAACCAATATTAGTTGTTTTGGGGCTAATAATGGAACAGCTACTGGTCAAATATCAGGGGGAAATACTCCTTATACCTATTTGTGGAGCAACGGTACTACCAACCTAACGACGACTAATTTGGGCGCTGGCGTCAATACGCTGCAAGTAACCGATGCTAATGGCTGTATTAAAAGTGCTTCAGTTACGATTATGGAGCCTGCGGCTATTGTACTAACTCCAAGTAGCACTACGGTAAAGTGTTTTGGTGGAAACGATGGAACAGCGACCGTAACAGCAAGTGGGGGAACGGGGTCATACACTTACTCATGGAGCGGAGGAATAACGAGTACGACAAATACTGCCACAGGGCTGACCGCAGGAACATACACTGTCACCGTCAAAGATGCCAATAATTGCCAAAAAAATATCAACATAACTGTTACTGAACCCTCAGCACTCGTTCTAACCCCAAACACCACGGCTGTTACTTGTAACGGAGGAACTGATGGAACGGCTAGTGTCACTGTCAATGGCGGAACGGAGCCATATACCTATACATGGAGTGGTGGCAGTATAAGTACCACCAATACAGCCACTGGCTTAACAGCGGGGACTTATACCGTACTCGTCAAAGATGCTAATAACTGCCAAAAGAGTATCACTATCACAGTAGCAGAACCTACACCTTTGGCACTTACCTCAAGCAGTACTCCTGTAAAATGTAAAGGAAGTAATGATGGAACTGCAACTGTAACTGCCAGCGGAGGTACAGGTTCGTACACTTACTCATGGAGTAATGGAATAACGAGCACTTCCAACACGGTAACAGGCTTGACCTCTGGCAGCTACACAGTTACAGTGAAAGATGCTAATAATTGCCAAAAAAGTATCACGATTGTTGTCAGCGAACCATCAACTTTACTAACTGTTAGTATTGCCAATTCAACCAATATTAGTTGTTATGGAGCTAACAACGGAACAGCTACTGGTCAAGTGACAGGAGGAGTTAGTCCGTACTCGTATTTATGGAGTAATGGCAGTACTGACCTTTTAGCAACAAACTTAGGGCCAGGAAATCATACACTTCAAGTAACCGATGCCAATGGATGTATCAAAACGGCTGAGATTGAATTTTTAGAACCACCCGCCCTTTTTATTACGCCAAGCACTACGGCTGTTACTTGTTTTGGAGGAAATAATGGAACGGCAAGTGTAACCGTGAACGGTGGCACAGGAACCTATACCTACTTATGGAGTAATGGCAGTACAACCAGTTCCGTAACAGGTTTATCAGCAGGTGTATATACAGTCATGGTTAAAGATTTTAAAAATTGTCAAAAGACCATTGATATTACTATTACTGAACCAGACGAACTGTTATTATCATCAGGTAGTACAAATATAAGTTGCAACGGAGCCAATGATGGAGTTGCAAGCGTTACGGTAAATGGAGGAACCGCTCCCTATAGTCACTCGTGGAGTGGAGGAATTACGAATACTACTAGCATGGTATCGGGCTTGACCGCAGGCACCTACACCGTCACGGTCAAAGATGCCAATAATTGCACCAAGAGTATGGCCATTACCATTACAGAACCTGCGGGTGTCATACTTACTACCAGCAGCACCCCTGCCAAGTGTAAAAGCGGCAACGACGGTACGGCTACCGTAACTGTAAGCGGCGGAACTGCCCCTTACACCTATTCGTGGAATGGTGGTATTACCAGCACCACAAATACCGCCACGGGACTAACCGCAGGCACCTACACCGTCACCGTCAAAGACACCAACAACTGTTCAAAAAGCGTTACCATCAGCGTTGGAGAGCCTAGCACCTTATTAACCGTCACCATTCCTGCCCCAACCAACATCAGTTGTAACGGTGCCAACGACGGTATCGCTACGGGAAATGTGTCGGGTGGAAGTGCCCCTTACACTTACCTGTGGAGCAATGGAAACACCAACCTAACGGCCAATAACCTACCCGCAGGAAGTAACACCCTGCAAGTCACCGACGCCAACGGCTGTATCAAAACTGCCTCGGTCACCATTTCTGAACCTGCCGCCATCGCACTTGTACCAAGTAGCAACCCTGTCAAATGCAAAAGTGGAAACGACGGAGTAGCCAGCGTCACTGCCAGTGGAGGCGCGGGGGGGTACACCTATTTGTGGAGCAGCGGTATCACTAGCACCACCAACACCGCCACAGGTTTAGTGGCAGGCACCTACACCGTCACGGTCAAAGATGCTAATAATTGTACCAAAAGCATTGCCATAGAAGTGACCGAACCTGATGCACTGACTTTGATACCAAACAGCACAGCCGCCAACTGTAACGGAGGCAACGACGGAACCGCCACTGTCACCGTCAGCGGGGGCGTCGCTCCTTATACCTACTCGTGGAGTGGTGGCATTACTAGCACCACCAATACCGCCACAGGTTTAGTCGCGAACACCTACACAGTCAAAGTCAAAGATGCCAACAATTGTACCAAAAGTATATCCATCACCGTTACTGAACCTGCGGCGATTGTACTCACCCCAAGCAGTAGCCCCGCCAAATGTAAAGGGGGCAACGACGGTACGGCTACCGTTAGTTTGACTGGAGGAACTGCACCCTATATATTTTCATGGAGTGGCGGTATTACTAGTACCTCCAATTTAGCTACGGGACTGACCGCAGGCACGTACACCGTCACGGTCAAAGATGCCAAAAACTGCCAAAAAAGCATTACAATCACTGTTGGAGAACCTAGCACCTTGCTCACTGTCACCATTCCTGCCCCAACCAATATCAGTTGTAACGGTGCCAACGACGGTATCGCGACGGGAAATGTGTCGGGTGGAAGTGCCCCTTACACTTACCTGTGGGGCAATGGAAACACCAACCTAACGGCCAATAACCTACCCGCAGGAAGCAACACCCTGCAAGTCACCGACGCCAACGGCTGTATCAAAACTGCCTCGGTCACCATTTCCGAACCCGCCGCCATCGCACTTGTACCAATTAGCAACCCTGTCAAATGCAAAAGTGGAAACGACGGAGTAGCCAGCGTCACTGCCAGTGGAGGCGCGGGGGGGTACACCTATTTGTGGAGCAGCGGTATCACTAGCACCACCAACACCGCCACAGGTTTAGTGGCAGGCACCTACACCGTCACGGTCAAAGATGCTAATAATTGTACCAAGAGTATAGCCATTACTGTTACCGAACCCGACGCGCTGAGTTTGGTATCGAGCAGTACAGCCATCCAATGCAACGGAGGCAACGACGGAACCGCCACTGTCACCGTCAGCGGGGGCGTCGCTCCTTATACCTACTCGTGGAGTGGTGGCATTACTAGCACCACCAATACCGCCACAGGTTTAGTCGCGAACACCTACACAGTCACAGTCAAAGATGCCAACAATTGTACCAAAAGTATATCCATCACCGTTACTGAACCTGCGGCGATTGTACTCACCCCAAGCAGTAGCCCCGCCAAATGTAAAGGCGGCAACGACGGTACGGTCACTGTTAGTTTGACTGGAGGAACTGCACCCTATATATTTTCATGGAGTGGCGGTATTACTAGTACCTCTAACTTCGCCACGGGGCTGGCCGCAGGAATTTACACCGTCACGGTCAAAGATGCCAAAAACTGCCAAAAAAGCATTAATATCACCGTCACCGAGCCAGCAACTAGCCTCACCTTAACCTCAACCGCTACTGCTGTTAAATGCAACGCTGGTAATGATGGTACAGCCACTGTCAATGTAAGCGGTGGTACAGCCCCCTACAACTATACTTGGAGTGGTGGTATAACTAGCACTACTAATACTGCGACAGGCTTAGTCGCTGGAAACTACACTGTGACCGTCAGAGATGCGAACAACTGTCTAAAAAGCGTCGTAATTTCTGTTGGTGCCCCAACTCCTATTGTACTTTCCCCAAGCAGCACCCCAGCCAAATGCAAAGGTGGAAACGACGGAACAGCAAGTATCAGTGTTAGTGGAGGAATTGCTCCCTACTCCTATTCGTGGAGCGGAGGCATTACCAGTACTACAAACACCGCTACTGGTTTAGTGGCTGGTACTTATACAGTCATCGTCAAAGATGCTAACAATTGTCAAAAGAATATTGCCATCACTGTCACCGAACCTTCAGCGATTGTTTTAACCCCAAGCAGCATAGCGGTCAAATGTAACGGCAGCAACGACGGAACTGCCAGCGTAAGTGTCAGCGGCGGCGTGAGTCCATACACCTATTCGTGGAGTGGGGGTATAACCAGCACCACCAATACCGCCACAGGCATATCAGCAGGTACTTATACCGTCACCGTCAAAGATGCTAATAGTTGTCAAAAAAGCATTGCTATCACCATTACGGAGCCGACGCTAATCGTACTAACCCCGAACAATACATCTGTAAAGTGTAAAGGAGAGAATGATGGAACTGCCAGCGTAAGTGTCAGCGGTGGTACTGCTCCTTACACTTATTCGTGGAATGGCGGAATTACCAGTACTACCAACACGGCTACAGGGTTAACCGCAGGAACTTATACCGTGACCGTCAAAGATGCCAAAAACTGCCAAAAAAGCGCGATTATAACCATAGCCGAACCAGCAACTACCCTCACCTTGACCTCAACAGCTACTGCTGTTAAATGTAACGGAGGTAATGATGGAACTGCTACCGTCAATGTAAGCGGTGGAACAGCGCCTTACAGCTATGCTTGGAGTGGTGGAGTAGCCAGTACGACAAACACTGCAACAGGGTTAATCGCTGGAAACTATACCGTGACCGTCAGAGACGCCAACAACTGCCAGAAGAGTATTGTGATTTCTGTTGGTGCATCAACCACGATTTCATTAACCCCAAGCAGCACGCCTGTCAAATGCAAAGGCGGCAACGACGGAACCGCCAGTGTAAGTGTCAGTGGCGGGATAGCGCCTTACTCTTATTCTTGGAGCGGCGGAATTACCAGCACGACTAATGCAGCAACAGGCTTATCAGCAGGCACTTATACCGTTACCGTCAAAGATGCTAACAATTGTCAAAAGAATATTGCCATCACTGTCACCGAACCTTCAGCGATTGTTTTAACCCCAAGCAGCATAGCGGTCAAATGTAACGGCAGCAACGACGGAACCGCCAGCATAAGTGTCAGCGGTGGGATAGCGCCTTACTCTTATTCTTGGAGCGGAGGAGTTACCAGCACCACTAATGCGGCAACGGGCTTATCAGCAGGTACTTATACCGTCACCGTCAAAGATGCTAATAATTGTCAAAACAGCATCGCCATCACCGTCTCCGAACCAACTGTATTGATGCTGGCTTCGAGTGGCACATCAGTTAAATGTAAAGCAGGGACAGATGGGACAGCCACGGTGAGCGCGAGTGGTGGAACAGCTCCGTACACCTACTTATGGAGTAATGGCAGCACCAGCGCTACGGTCACGGGCTTGGTAGCAGGCACATACACGGTGACAGTCAAAGATGCCAATAACTGTCAAAAAACAAGTACAGTCACGGTCAGTGAACCCGAAGCATTAGTGTTGGTTCCAAGCAGTATTGCCGTAAAATGCAGTGGCGACGGTACGGCAATGGTCACTGTGAGCGGTGGTGTAAGTCCTTACACTTATTCGTGGGACAAAGGAGTAACCAGCACCACCAATGTAGCCTCAGGCTTGCCAGCGGGTACCTACACGGTGACAGTAAAAGATGCCAACAACTGTGAGAAAAGTGTTAAAATTACCATTGACCAACCAGCAATTATTACCTTAACATCAAGCACAGTGGCGGTTAAGTGTAAAGGAGGAAAGGACGGAGCAGCCAGTGTAACAGTAAATGGAGGAGAAGCTCCTTATACCTACTCATGGAGTAATGGTAGCACCAGCGCCACGGCCACTGGCTTGGCGGCAGGTACCTACACGGTCTTAGTAAAAGATGTAAATGGCTGCGAAAAAAGCATCGATATCAGTGTTACTGAACCCGAGGCACTTACGTTAGTCTCCACAAGCGTAACGGTAAAGTGCAAAGGGGGGAGCGACGGAGTGGCTAGCGTCAGCGTAAGTGGCGGAACGGCACCTTACACCTATGCGTGGAGTAACGGCATTACCAGTACCACCAACACCGCCATGGGCTTGACCGCAGGTACCTACACCGTGACAGTCAAAGATGCCAACAACTGTCAACAGAGTACTCTAGTGAGTGTGGCTGAACCAACTGCTTTGAGCGCTATTACCAGTAGTGAAAATGTTAAATGCAAAGGCGGTAACGACGGAACGGCCAGTGTAAGTGTCAGTGGGGGAACCGCTCCCTATAGCTATGCGTGGAGTGGTGGAATTGCCAGCACCACCCAAACCGCAACGGGTTTAGCGGCAGGTACCTACACAGTCACAATCACAGATGCCAATGGTTGCCAACAGTTAACCACGGTGAGTGTAGGCGAGCCTGCTTTGGCTCTCTCGTTGAGCTCGGTCAGTACAGGGGTTAAATGTAACGGCGGCAACGACGGTACGGCCAGCGTTGGTGTCAATGGAGGAACGGCACCTTATACCTATGCGTGGAGTGGGGGTATTACCAGCACCACCCAGTCCGCGACGGGTTTAGCCGCAGGTACCTACATGGTTACGGTCAAAGATGCCAATGGTTGCCAAAAGAGCATGACCATCACTGTCAGCGAACCTACGGGTATGGAGCTAACTGCTACAAGCGAACCTGCCAAGTGTTTTGGAGCAAAGGATGGAATCGCCAGCGTGAGTGTCAGTGGCGGTACGGCACCGTACACCTACGCTTGGAGTGGAAGCATTACCAGTATAACTAACATCGCTACGGACTTGGCCGCAGGAGCGTACACGGTCACCGTCAAAGATGCTAACAATTGCCAAAAAACGCTAACCATCACGGTGAACCAGCCAGTAGCGTTGGTGTTGACATCGGCTACTACTACCGTCAGATGCAACGGCGGCAACGACGGTACGGCCACCGTGAGTGTGAGTGGTGGCACGACGCCGTACAGCTACGTATGGAGCAATGGCATTACAAGCACGACCAACACCGCCACGGGCTTGGCCGCAGGCACTTACACCGTAACAGTCAAAGATGCTAATAACTGTCAACAAAGCACTAACATTACGGTTGTTCAGCCCGCAGGAATGGTACTAACTCCGACGGTTGTAGCCGTCAAATGTAAAGGCGGCAACGATGGCTCGGCGAGCATTGGGGTAACAGGTGGCACGGCTCCCTATACTTATGCTTGGAATGGAGGTATCACAAGTACGTCCAACTCAGCCACAGGCTTAGCGGCAGGTACATACACAGTAACAGTAAAGGATGCGAATAACTGTCAACAGATGGTTTCAATCTCCATTACCGAGCCAGCGGCGTTGGTGTTAACTCCAAGTAGTACTGCGGCCAATTGTGCCGGTAGTACCGACGGTACGGCCAGCGTAGCCGTAAGCGGCGGAACAGCCCCTTACAGTTACGCCTGGAGCGGAGGCATCACCAGTACGACCAGTACGGCCAAGGGCTTAGCAGCAGGCACTTATACCGTCACGGTCAAAGATGCCAATAATTGCCAACAGACAGTTTCTATCACGATCACCGAACCTGACGCAGCAACGCGCATGGTACTCACAACCGATGTGCGTCAAATCCGATGCTTTGGTGGCACAGGAAGTGCCACGGTGGCCGTGACGGGTGGAATAAGCCCCTATACCTACGTGTGGAGCAACGGAGCTACTACCCCCGAACTAACCAACGCCATAGCAGGGGAGTACACCGTAACTGTGAAAGATGCTAAAGGATGCACTACGGCGAAAATAGTAACTATAGTGAGCCCAACGGAGATGGTATTGACACCTACCATTGTAGATGTGAAATGTACCTCTGAAGCTACAGGTAGAATTCTTCTTAGCGTAACTGGAGGAACGGCTCCTTATACCTACTTGTGGAGCAATGGGGCTAAAACTTCGGCAGTTACGGGATTACGGGCAGGAATATATAGGGTAACAGTTTCTGACGCTACCAACTGTTCAAAAACGATGGAGGTTACTATTACAGAACCCCAAGAGAAACTACAACAATTAATTTTCCAAAGTAATGTTACTTGCAAAGGCGGCGCCAACGGTCAGTTAACCTCTTTTTCTTTTGGAGGAACAGCCCCTTATACTTATTTATGGAGCAACGGGTCAACTAACCAAACAATTGAAAATTTAGTAGCAGGTACTTATTCTGTCAAATTAACCGACGCTAATAACTGTGTAGTAGATTCTCAAGCTGTGGTCAAAGAGCCCCAAAGTTCAATAAGCATTGTATCAAAAATTGTAAGTCCACCCTGTAAAGGGGATGCTGGCCTTATCGAACTAAAGGCAACTGGTGCTAACGGAGGAACTGATCCGCTACAGTTTTATTATCTATGGTCTGACGGTTTCATGGGAAGCACTAGAGTTGGTATGGCAGGTACTTACACCGTTGAAGTGATCGACTTGTTGGGGTGCTCAAAGGTCGAGTCTTTTAAAATCGAAGAACCTCTTCAAAGCTTAACGCTTACTACTGATATTACTGCCGAAAAATGTTTTGATTCTAAAAATGGAACAGCTGTAGTTACGGCTATCGGTGGAGTTGCTCCGTATCAATATCTTTGGAGTACGGGAGATACTACATTTCAGATTTCAACCTTCCAAAGAGGGGGAATATCAGTAAGAGTAACTGATAAAAATGGATGTACCAGAGAAACGTATCAATTTGTAAATGGTCCCGAGCCCCTACAAGTAAGCACTGATGTAACCGATATACTTTGCTATGACGGAAAAGATGGAAAAATCAGAGTGAATATCAGTGGTGGCACGTGGCCAATGGAAGTTTCAGTGAGAGGAAATGATATTGCAACGGGAGTAAATCTAGGCTTGACCAACGAAGTATCATCGCTGAAAGCAGGCACCTACCAAATCACGGGTAAGGATAAAAATGGATGTGTGTCGCCAACCCAAGAAGTAACTATAAAACAACCACTAACGCCACTGACAGTTTCTTTGGTAGAAGCCACCTCACCACGAGGATTTGGCTTGGCAGATGGTAAACTACAATTAGTCGTAAAAGGGGGAACTTCTCCATCAGGTTATTACACAAACACCTGGCAGGTGAACGGCACTCCATTTGACAATGTTACTACAACGGCTTCAGGAACTGATTTTACCATTCAATCTTCATCAGCTGTTGGCGGAAATTATATGGTGACAGTAACTGATAATAATTACGAATTGGCAACGGATAAGAAAGGTTGTAGGGTTGACTACACGTATTTCTTAAAACAACCAGATAAATTAATGGCTACCTCAATTGTGTTTAAGAAGCCTTCATGTGCGGGTAAAATAGATGGTGAAATCGGAGCAGATATTAAAGGAGGTGTACCAATTTCAGAATCAGGTGCTTTCTCAGAACGGTATAAGCTTCAATGGTTTAGAAAAAACAATGAAGAACTTGTTGACTTAAATACAAATGAAGCTACTATTAAAAATGCAGAAAGTGGCATTTATGTAGTGAAGGTTACGGATAAAAATGATATTTCGGCAACTTTCGAACTAGAACTCACCCCTACACCAAGTATCTACGCCAATTTCCGTACGATACAGCCACAGTGTAAAAATCAAAAGACGGGGGGAATTGAGTTGGTCAACATTGAAGGTGGAGTAGCCCCCTACACAATCACTTGGAATAAGGGCTTGTCAGGACCTAATTTAAGTAACCTTGAAGCAGGTAACTATTATGCCATCATTAAAGATAGAAATGGTTGTTATGGCGAAGCAGCAGTTGGACTAAAAGAGGTGTTTGATTTTTCAATTAATTTGGTAGCTAAAAAAGACCTAGTTTGTAAGGGCAATTGCGAAGGCGAACTAGAGGTGAAAATTACTGGTACAGGTGCTTTAAATCCATACTCATTTAGCTGGCAAAATGGATCGACTACTCAAAAAATCACAAAACGATGCGCTGGTATTTATACTGCGACCGTAGCTAATTCGAGAGGATGTAGAGTAACAAAATCGTTTGAAATTAAAGAACCAGAAAACGCATATACCATTGAGGTTTCTAATGACTTGCTGTTTTGTGCTAGTTCGGAGGTTGAAGTTAATGCTACACAGACCGACGCAAAAGCGTACAGTTGGACACTTCCCGATGGTAAGCTACTTTCAACTCCTGTAGCATCAATTGGTCAGCCAGGTCAGTACAAGGTCGAAGTGACCAACGCACTTGGTTGCAAGGCTAGTGATGTATTTAATGTAACGATTATTGATGTAAAAACGACCGCCACCTTCGCCATGTCTTATGTTGGCTTGGTAGGTGAACGAATTTATGCAGTCAATCTAACACCATCAATACCTGTAAGATGGCGAGTATCTTCAGAGCTAAAAATTGATTATGAGGGTACAGATCAGCTAGTTTTTAGTGCTCAAAAACCAGGAGAATATAAAATAGAAATGATTGTTCCTGAAGACGGCTGTGAAGCTATCGTAAGCAAAAAAATTACAATTTTTACTCCCCCAAGCGGTAGAATTGCTCCAAATGGCTTGTCAGATGAATCAAATACGACTAAGAAGCAAGAAGAAGCATTTATTGTTTACCCCAATCCTGTAGCAACAATTCTTCATCTAAAAACCCAAGACAATAAGGGGAAAGAGGTACATGCAACATTTACGGATGCTTCGGGTCGTAGGATATTAGAACGTCGGTTTACCCCCGAAACCAATACCCACCAAGAAGAGTTTGCCATCAGTGAATTACCAGCTGGAATCTATTTCTTGAGAGTGGTAACTGATACCCAGCAAGCTATTCTCAAAGTAGTAAAGGCCAATTAAGCATTACATTTAGAATAGAAAAAACAGTCGGGTAAGTCTATACTTATTGGGCTGTTTTTTTCTATTTGTAGAATTATAACATTGTACCCTGCTCCTCTAAGCCAATCCCCAATTATAGGTAGCGATTTTGATTTTGAAATAAATTGTTGTTTGGAGAGGTGCCTTTCTTACAAAAATACTTGTCCAAACAAACCCCCGTTTAAATATACTCTTTCCCCATTTCGTTGGCTTCTAGGTCAAATGCCCTTTTTTGCCCAAAAAAGTCAATAGTTATTGTCTATTTATCAAAGTATAGTTAATTTTAAATTTTATCCATATTAACTATACAATTTATGAAAATTGGTTACGCCCGCGTCAGTACCAAAGACCAATCCCTCGATTTACAAACCGATGCTCTCGCCAAAGCTGGCTGTGAACATGTATTCACCGAAACGGCTTCAGGAGCCAAGTCGGATCGCCCTGAACTTTTGAAAATGCTTGACTTTGTTCGCACAGGTGATGTCGTCGTCGTTTATAAACTCGACCGACTCGGGCGCTCGCTGAAGCACTTACTCGACGTTGTTGCCTTGCTCAACCAAAAAGGGGTTGGCTTATTTTCCATCAACGACGCCATTGATACCACGACTCCCCAGGGGAGGTTGTTTTTTAATATCTCAGCCAGTTTTGCTGAGTTTGAACGGGACCTCATTCGCGAACGTACTAAGTCAGGCTTAGAAGCAGCTAGGGCCAGAGGAAGAAAAGGAGGGCGTCGAGCGGGTATGACCAAGGAAGCAATCAATAAAGCCATCTTAGCCGAAGCCTATTACAAAGAAGGTAAACTCGGGGTCAACGCCATTGCCCAAGAAATCGGGGTTTCCAAAATGACCCTCTACAAATACCTACGCCATCGAGGTGTAAAAATTAGTGCCTACCACAAAACATCCAAAGATAATAACTAATAAAAACCGCCAAGCCATATTGGTTTATCTAAACGTCGGTTCTGCAAAATACCCCCTCCAAAACGCTAGAATCGCCGTTTTTTCAATATGGCTCCTTCTAAATGGTTATGAACAAAAGGGGTTTTATGGCTGATATTCGACATATTTTTTAGACTAAAAATTAGCCATTTTTTTTACAAATTTTCATATTTGCATACAAGCCTATACTGGTAATCACATGGTAATACATTGCCATTACATTGGTAATACTTTGGTTATATACAGGACGTATATGATTTTCAAAAACACATAACTCTCTGATTAGCAAGCTCAATGAATATACCCATTACCATTTTCAAAAAAAGTCATAAAAACGGTATATAAAGCATTATACTGGAAATAACCGAAATTACCGCGATATACACTAGGTATATATCAATCAAGTAAATACCCACAAACCCATGAGGTTCAGGCTGATTTTCTATGGATTTTGATATGGTTTCTTTGGAGATAATTTTCTTTATTGACATTATCGGGGTACATTAAAAAATGTAATGATACGTAATGAAACATAATGATTCGTAATGATTCGTAATGATACGTGAGCCCATTTTAAACATAATATTGCAGTGCAGCTTTAAGAATCCCAGCTACTTTATTACGAAGAGAGGCTGGTTCCAGTACTTCAATGGCGCTACCATATTCTAAGATTTTTGTAATTAGCTCATTGTTACAAATCACCCGAAGTTCCAAAACCGTTTTTCCATCTTGGGGATCAATAGAAGCTTCTTGCGTTGGATGGATTTTTTTGGTGAGGGCATATCTTTCTCGTACTGAATCGTGAAATTTTAGCTTCACTTTTCTGGGTTTACCTTTTTTTGTTACCCCCACCATATTTTTGAAATGGGCATTCAAATCAGCCTTGTTAGGATGTTTAAATTGTTCTTGGGTCACAAAAGGTTGATTTAACATTCGGTCAATGGGGAATACCTGGAGAAACACACTTTGGTTATTTCCTTGTGCCCAACCCACCAAGTACCAGCGGTTATTATGTTCCCGCAACTGTAAAGGCATAACCACCTTGGTTTCGGCTTCTGCCATTTCAAACCCTTGATACCTAATCTTGATAAATTCTTTGCGGTGAATCAATTGATAAAGTTTATCAAAATAGCTCCGACCTCTTAGTTCTACTTCTTCAAATTCAATCAAGGGATTCAGGTCTCCTTTTAGCTCTTCTTCCTCATATTCAGTCAATAGTATATAGGGGCCAATTATGGCTCGTATCTCTTGTTCTAAGGCAAAAAGAATATTTTCAAATCCATCTAACACGTCAGTTTTTTGAAGTTGATGAATATAATACAGTAACTCATTCAGCAGAATTTCTCTACGTTTGGTCGTATCGGGCTGCTCAGGGCCTTCAAACTCCAATTGTAACATCGAAAATGGTTTCTCAGAATTGTACTTGTATCCAAAATAACGACTTGAATCAATAGAAGCTTTTAACTCATTACGCATGAAAGCGATGTAGTCGATAATCGTTCTTTTATCCGTATCACATACCTCGGCCAATTCTTCGCCCGAGTACGAATTTCCCGTACGAAGCATTTTATGAATCGTCAGAATTGCTTTTAGCTTGACGTAGGAGTCGTGTCGTTTTCCCATTTTTAACATTATTTTTTTCAAACGAAACAAAGGCGTATCTGAGATTTTTCTCCCTACTTTTTTGTACGGAATTTTGCGCCATCGTTTCACTAAACAGGCACGCACCATGACTCCAACTATTCATTCTTTTTTAGGCTTTATCGCTACGGCAGAACAAGAATCGGCACTGACTGCAATTGAACGCTTTTTGGAAAGCGACCATGACTTTATTATTGTTCGTGGAGCAGCAGGTACTGGTAAAACGAGTATCATGAGCGCCGTTACCAAATACGTAACCAGTCTTTCGTTACCTCCTGTGCTTTTAGCTCCCACGGGTCGAGCAGCGAAAAACTTGGCTCAAAAGACAGGATTACCTGCTAAGACATTTCACAGTTGCCTTTATGTCCCAACTACGGATATAAATGAAGCAATTGTACGATGGGTACGAAAGGAGAATGATTGCCCCAAGCAGCAAGTATTCATTGCCGATGAAAGCTCGATGGTAAGCGACCGTTTAGAAAAGAATAGTGATTTCATATCACAAAATTCGTTATTGGCCGATTTTGTTCATTTTGTGCGCCAAGGCAATTCTAGTAATAAAATAATTTTCATTGGGGATATTTGCCAACTACCTCCTGTCGGCTATTCAACAAATGAAGCACCACCTGCTTTAGTGGAGCACTATCTAACCAATAAGTTTGGTCTGCAAGGAAGCACCATTGAACTATCGCAAATCATGCGGCAAGGAGCTAGGTCACAAATTCTTACAGCCGCCACTGAGCTTCGTCGTAGTATGACTTTGCAAAGTTTGAATACGCCCAAAGCATTAGGGACACCGTTCTACAATCCCCAGCAAGCGGTGGATTTGTACCTCAAACGCCATATTACGGGTAAACATGATAGCGTTGCCATTCTATCGTTTGGTCACAATTATAAAAATGACTGCAATACCCAAATACGTTCTTCTTTAGGACTTACAGGGTATTTGTCTGCAAATGATACAGTTATGGTTACTCAGCCCCATTTAGGCGGTACTTATATCGCAAATGGTGAAATGGGCGTCGTGAAAGACGTGGACTCTAAACGCCATCGCGTAGCAGACTTAGAATTTGTTGAAGCTGCCATTACTTTTCTTGACGAAAATGACAGCGAGTTCACCCAAAAAGCCATGGTACTGCTCACTTCTTTGCATTCAACTATTACCCTAGAACAACGAAAAGCACTGTTTGCCTCTGAATTTCGCAGTAATAGACTTTTCCGTCAAAGTCAGAATATCAGGGATAGCGTATATCTAAATGCCCTTCAACTAAATTATGGACATGCGTTTACAGTACATAAAGCTCAAGGGAGCGAGTGGGACACTGTTATTATGAATACATGGATGCCACAAACCGATTTGCGTTTTTTATATACAGGCATTACCAGAGCCCGCTCAGAGCTTTTCACCAATGGAGCCTACAGATATGTATCTTAATACCTTGTTTATTAATTAATTGGAACTATTTCATTCAATCATTTCAATAAAAAATATTCTTTTTCATAGTTTATTAGAATAAAAATTAATAAGTTTCGAGAACGTTAAACCTACAACCGTTTTGAAAAAAATTCGCTTTTTAAAAGTACAGTTCGACGCCGAAATCGAGGGATGGGAGCTACCTGCGTTTCGTGGGGCAGTCATTCAGAAGGCAGGAGAACAACACATCACCTTCCATAACCACATCAACGACCAGGAAGTCATTTATCGCTATCCCGTGATTCAGTACAAACGTATTGGTCGTAATCCTGCTTTGATTTGTGTGGATTTTGGGGTTGACGAGGTGCATCATTTTTTCAACAACCGCAACCTCGACATTGAAATCAGTGGGAGAAAGCTGTCGTTGAATGTAAAGTACCTTCAAATGAACCAATTTACTCTTCAAGTGTGGGAAAAAAGCTTTTCGATGCGGCTTACGCAGTGGCTTGCGCTCAACCAAGAAAACTACGCCAAGTACCGTGCTACCACCGATGAGTTTGTACACCTTACCTTGCTTGAAGGTATTCTCAAAGCCAATATTATCTCTTTTGCCAAAGGGATTGGGTGGGACGTTGACAAAGACATTCGGTTGCGTATAGACACCATTGAAAAATCGCGGCTAGTCACCTACAAAGAGCAAAAGTTGATGGCTTTCGACGTGACCTTCCGCACCAACGTTTCCTTACCCGATTACCTCGGACTAGGCAAAGGCGTAAGCCACGGATTTGGTACTGTTAGACAAGTAAGAACCCAATAAAAAATAAAAGACGTGCAAACCATAACCTTTACTTGCGAAGTAATTACGCCGATGTTTCTGGCAGGAGCAGACGGCACACACCCCGAACTCCGCCCTGCGTCTATCAAAGGAGCTTTACGCTTTTGGTGGCGAGCAATGAATGGGCATTTGGAATGGAAAAAAATGCTTGAATTAGAAGGGAAAATATTTGGGAACACTCAACAAAGGAGTAGTCTGATAATTAGAATTGAAAAGGACTTAAAAGATATTTCAAAAGCTCCCTTATTACCACATAAAGGAGGTTCTTTAACTCCTTGTTTCCCAAAATCTGACGAAAGTTTTATTGTGAAGTTCTCTCTAACCAAAATCGAAAATGATTTCACGTTAGAATCAATTAAAGCCCTTTTTATACTAACATCCATTTTAGGCGGCTTAGGTAAAAGAAGTAGAAGAGGTTTTGGTTCTTTTAAAATAACCAAAATAAACACCAATAATACTATTGACCTAAATTTTGCAATGCCCCGTACAATAGATGATATTCATAAGCTACTACCCAAGAATTACTTTACACTAAGTAACGGTAAAATCTCATCCAATTTTAACCGAAATGAAGCTTATCCACATATAAAAACGATAGAATTTGGTAAATCATTTGATGATGTACCTTTAGGAATAATTAGTGCATCGCATAAAGTTAAAGAGGCTGAATACTTGAAGGCAAAAGAGAGTGCAGAGAAAAAAAATGATTTTATTGATGGCAATAAGAATAAACCAAATGTGAAAAAATATAGTGATTTTGAAGCTGCTATAGGTGATGGAGCTAGACGATATGCCTCTCCAATCTATATTTCGACATTGGGAAATCAACCAATTATTACAACTCTAAATCATGTGCCACCCAGTAGGGTATTTCCAAGCCATGTGACTTTACAAAATGAATTAAAAAATAAGCTAAAGTAATTTTATAATGAGCAATAACAAAAAATATCTATTCCTACTAACCATTGGCCCTGTACAGGCTTTTATTGCTCAGGCAAGAAAGACTGTGGACTTGTATGCTGGAAGTAAGATTTTAACAGAACTCACAAAAACGGGTATAGCGTATATTGGAAGAAAAAAAATTGTTTTTCCTTATGCAAAGTACGAGACAGAAAAGGATTGGGAGGAAGTTAATTCTCTTCCTAATCGTTTTGTAGCACAATTATCAGGTACAGAAAGTGAGATAAATCAACTTGGTAAAGATACGGAAGATGCAATTAGAGCAAAATTCAAAAGTATTTCAGAAAAGGTATTGAAAAATGCTGGAATACCAACATTCCCAGCTTTTGAACAGCAGATTGAACAGCATTTGGATATTTACTGGGCTGCTATTGAGCTTGAAAATGACTATAAAGAAACTTATGCAAAGTTGGAGCAGGTAATTGGTTCGCTTAAAAATATGCGACAGTTTCAACAATATACTTATGAGGGTATTGGAGAAAAGGGTCGTAAATGTAGTATTGATGGAGGGCGAAATGCTATTATTTACAGAGAAAACCCTGAGAAGAAAAGACCTTTTGCATTAAGTTCTCAGGCTAAACCAACTAACTACAAATTAGACGAAGGCGAAGCCTTGAGTGCAGTAAGTTATACCAAAAGAGCTTACAAAGCTGAATCTTTTCCCTCTACTGCTTCTATTGCATTAATGCACGTTCATCATATTTTAAAAAATGATGGACTTGCTAAAATCTGTTACAAGTTACTCAGCGAAACAAATGATCAACTTTTCTATAAGGAGAACATTGAAAGAAAGCCTTATTTAGAAAAGACAATAAGAGAATCAAATGGTAACAGTTCACTAACTCCAAATTCTATTCTTAACTGTCATGAGAACTATTGGAAGGTAGCTGAAAAGCAAGGGTTTAAATCAAGTGATAAACATAAATATTACGCTGTTTTGACATTTGATGGTGACAGTATGGGCAAATGGTTAGGCGGTGCAAACGTTAACGGAAGTTTAGAGGCATTTCATGAAGATTTTTCAAAGCATCTGAGTGCTTTTGCCAAAAAAGCTGATGAGATAGTAAAGAAGGAAGTTAAAGGTTATACAGTATATGCTGGTGGAGATGATTATTTGGGTTTTGCCAATATCAATCATCTGTTTGGTGTTTTACAAGAATTACAAGAGGCATATAAAACAGAAGTTAGCAACCCTTTAGCAACCTACAGAAAAGATGGCAAAGAAATAACTTTTTCAGCAGGTATTTGTATAGCACATTACAAAGAGCCTTTACGTTTGGTACTTCAACAAGCCCATACCATGATGGATAAAGCCAAAAATATAGACGACGACAAAAATTGCTTTGGTATTTCTGTTATCAAAGGGTCTGGTGAGAATTTAGAAACGGTCTGGAAAAATGAGCATATAGGTTTGTTAAAAGAAATTACGGAGGGATTGATGGATAAAGAGAACAAAGAGCTTCCCTATTTCTCAGATAAATACATTAAAGTATTAGAAACAGAGTTTCAAAAACTCGTTAATGAGAAAAATCAATTAGACAAAAGAGAACTCCTTGTTACAGAAATCAAAAGAACACTTACCCGTGCAGTAAATAAAGGTTCAAAGGGAGAGAAACAAAATGCAGTAAAAACGATGAGTGAAACTTTAGATAAATTACACAATGCAAATTTATCAGATTTACCTAATTTCTTTTCAGCACTAAACTTTTGCCGTTTTATGCAACGAGAACTTTGTCCTAAAACCTTTTTTAACCTGTAAAGCCATGCCATACATCAAAATAGAAGCCATTGATACCCTATTTTTTAAGGACGGACGACCCTTTTCTATGGGAGAAGAAACCTACGCTACTGGTATTTTTCCACCACCACCAAGTGTATTTTTAGGAATGTTGAGAAGTGCTTACGCCAGTGAAAAAAATATCCCTTTAGATAGGATTAAAGAAGAAACGGAGCATATAAAAATTGAGGGAGTCTATTATTCGGCAGATAATGATTATTATCCGATTCCTCTTGATTTGGTAAGATTGAAAAGCTTACATGAAGATGAAAATGAAGCCATATCGTTATTTGCTAGTAATCTGCAAGGGCTTGTATCAAGTTCATCTAAAAAATTAGAATATGTTCTTTGTCATAACGAGCACATAGAAAATATACCTAATGGTATGATAGATAGAAAATTGTTTGAGTATTATCTCAAAGATAGTCGCCCTATGAATTTTAATTGGAAGTATCAACCTATAAGTAAATTAACCAAAACAGAGTTTAAAATAGGAATTGGGAGAAACAAGCAGAATAAACAAAGTGAAGATGGCAAATTGTACAGAGTAGGAATGGTTAGACTTCAAAATAACACTCCTGAACATAGATTAAACTTTGTAATTAAAACAAATATAGATAATGTTGGATATTTGGGAAAATTAGGTGCAGAAGGTAAAAGTGTAATTTTCCATAATGAAGAACAATTTACACCATTGAATAAAATTGATTATGCCGACAATAGTCATTTTCGCCTGTACTTAAACACACCTGCCTTTTTTGAAAAGGGCCATATTCCAAACCTAAAAAAGCATTTTCCTTCATGGGATTTTGAAGTTATTACTTATGCCGTAGGTAAACCATTACACATAGGTGGGTTTGATATGGCTGAAAAAGGTGGTTTCCCAAAATCAATGCTGAAAGCAGTACCTGCTGGAAGTGTTTATTATGTTAAAATACTAAATGGTACTACGAAGGCTTTTGTAGAAAGTCTTGAAAAAAATCCTGTTTCATCAATTAGCGACTACAGAGCAAACGAAGGTTTTGGATTATTTTATGTAGGTAACTTAGATATGAATAAACGTATTAAATCAATTTTATGATAAAAATAATAACTACCGTTGGCACATCTATCATTACAAACTTTAAAAGTAATGAAGTACAAAGAGCTATCAGCCATGTAACAAATAATAATAATGCCAAGATAGATACACTATATGACGCAGTTCTTGAATATCCTGACAAATCGGATATAGATGAATTAAGCAGCATTATTAGTAGATTTTTTTTGACAAATATGACTAAAAAGTCTGATTGTTGGGAATACAGCAGAACGCCAACATAATTAAATATTCATTGTTGTGCCGAGGTATATAGTATTGTTAAACTAATGGATAAATATGTTGGTAAAACATTTGAGGTCTATTTACTAACAACTGATACTCCACTGTCTGGTATAGCAGGAAAATTGATTTCAGATACCCTAAAAAAGAGTTTTCCCGAAAAAATCGTCAATGTTGACATTAGAACTATAAAGGGATTACAAGTAACAGATAGTCAAACTTTTAGCGACCAAGGATTTTTTAATTTAATAGATGAAGTACACAGTATAAATAATGAATCTACTAATACTGTATTGAATATTTCTGGCGGCTATAAGGCAGTTATTCCTGTATTAACACTTTTGGCACAATTAGAGGAAATTATCATCTACTACATATATGAAGATAGCACTGAACTTATTGAAATTGGTAATTTACCTATCAATTTTGATTGGGGTATTATTGAGAAATATGTGGAAATCATTAAAAATAATAACAAGCGGAATAAGGCTGATGAGAACTTAATTCAAGAATTGAGAGATTTAAAATTAATAAAATCTGAAAATAGAGACCTTTCAATCGTTGGGGAACTTATCAGTCGGTATGCTGAAAAAATGAGTCCATATACAGCTATTATATTTGGATATTTAATTGAATATAAGCTTGTTGAATATTATGCTAAATTATATGGGGGAGAAAAAGTACTTCATAGTTATGAGCCAGTTAAAGGGCTTGGAGATATTGATATTTTTATAAAGGACAAAGCGAATACCTTTATAGCTGTTGAAATTAAGCCGTTTAATAGATTGCTAAGTAAAAACTATATGCAGACTATCAGGGAAAACTATTCAAAACGAATTAAACCTCTTATTAATTCTGAGAATCAGATTTCTGAAATTTGGCTAATTCTTTATAGTTATTCTAAAGAAAAGACAGATACTAAAGAACTTCATAAAAGTACTAAAATGATGCTTTCTGAATACACAGAAGCTTTAAAACAAGATTTTGGTGATGATACTTTCACTTTTAGAGTTAAACATTTTTTTATTCATAAAAATAAACTCTCCAGCGAAAAGCACATCTATCAAACATTTATGAAATCCTCTATCAAGGATAATGCTGTTTCCGATTTATTTTCATCTAAATAAAAATTAAAGCAATTATGTTCAAACAATCCAAACCCCTATTTTTCATTTGCGAAACACCCTTGCACGCTGGCAGTGGCTCAGATTTGGGTATAGTTGATTTACCTATTCAACGAGAAAGACACACTTCTTTCCCAAAAATAGAAGGTTCTTCTTTTAAAGGTGCTGTCAGAGAAGCTGTTGAGCAAAAAAGCGTAGATTTCACCGCTAATAATAAAACACTGAAAACTAATGATAAAAAGCATTGTGTTGCTTTAGCTTTTGGTCCAGAAGATGGTGACGCACACGCTGGTGCATTAGGCTTTTCAGATGCTCGTTTATTACTTTTTCCTGTAAAAAGTGTAAAGGGCGTTTTCGCTTGGGTTACTTGCCCAAAAGTATTAGAGCAGTTTAAGCGTGATATGTCTTTAACAGGTATAACAGTTACAATAACTGGAAATGAACCAAAATCTGATAATTGTATAACAGAAAGCAAAAACTTAAAAATTGGCAACGATAAAATCGTTTTAGAAGAATATGCTTTTACTATTGGCAGTTCTTATGATGTTACAATAGACAATAAAGCACTTGGTGCATGGCTTTCTAAGCTAATTACTGATGGCTTTTGGAAGGATAAACTTACAACTGATATTGTTATTTTATCAAATGACGATTTCAAGGATTTTGTCAACCTAAGTACCGAAGTTATCACACGCACAAAGATTGATAACAAAACAGGTACAGTACAAGCAGGTGCATTATTTACCGAAGAGTTTCTTCCTGCCGAAAGTATCATGTATAGTTTAGTCCTGGCAAGTCCTGTATTTTTAAAAGATAAGGATAAGAAAGAGGCGATTCTTCAAACTGATGTAGATGTTATGAATTATTTTGCTACTGCACTGCCTGATGTAATTCAAATTGGAGGCGATGCTACATTAGGGAAAGGTATTGTACGAGTTGTAAAATCATTACTAACAGCAAAGGAGGTATCAAATGGCTAAGACAATCAATGGAATCGAACAAGGAAGAGCAGATTTTGCTTACAAATGTGCAAATCAAACTTTACTACTGAAAGATTTCAAATATGACAACGATAATAAAACAACAAATAATGCTTCTTTTTTCACTGTTTCTTTTAAGAAGAAGTTTGAAAAAGATTTGAAAGATAATAGTCTTAACAACAGAATTTTAGAAGATTTTTTGCTTAATCCTTCTAAAGATAAAGACAAAAAGTTTGAGGGCTTTAAGAAAAGACTTGCTGAACATTACGAGAAGTACGGTAAAGAGTATAAAGCTTATGTCAAAAAAACTCCCATGATGGTAAAAACAAGTGGTTTAGGAGCAACATTAGCATTTATCATGTCGAAGAAAAAAGATGGAAATGCTTGGGCATTGATTTATAATCAAGTTGATAATTGGTTAAAAACTTCAGATAATCACTATTTAATTAACAATAAGAATGGAGAACTATCAGAAATTATCATCCAATTAGAAAGCGGTCAATATCGTGCAGTAACTAACGAAGTACTGGCATTATTTAATTGGCTTCGCCGATTTGCAGAAGGTTTAATTGAGGGAGATGATTTAATCCAAGAATAATGAAAAAGGGCATATTTATCATACTTAATGACAATGGCAAACTTGTAGCTTGCATCAAACGAGCTGATGGGCAGGCCATAAGGATACCAGAATTGGAAGTAAATCCTGACATTCAAGAATTAGATGGAATGCCTTGTGAGTACTTCAAAAAGGAAATTTTAATCATAGATGGTGAAAATATCTATCAGAAAAAATACACCCCTAAAGAAGAGCTAAAGCAAGAGGTAAAAAGTCCTTCCATTGATTTTAAATCACAGCTTAACCAAGCAATGAATGCTAAAGATACAGAGGATGAATCAATGGAAAATAAGAAAAGAACCAAACTTTCACAGGATAGTTTTTCTATTCAAGACTCCAAAGTACCATCGGATGTAAGGCAAATAAGGATTAGCGATAGAGATATTGACAACTTTCATTTAAAACTTAACAAATTTGCTCGTTTTGATGGTGATAAGTTTTACTTTTTTCGGAAATTAAAAAATGGAGGCTACGAAATCAAAGAAAAATTTGGTGTGTTAGAAAATAGATTCGCAGAACTCAATAAGCGTCATTGTAAGAATGCGAAATCCTTATTTGGGGAGAATATTATTGAGTTAACTCTTACCCCAAGCTATCATTTAGTAGTAGGACTTGGGGGGCATTCTGTGTATGAAACCTCTATGACTTTACACCATATTTACGGTGTTCCATACATTCCTGCCAGTTCAATAAAGGGTGTTGTGCGTAGTTGGATTATTCTTGATATGTTTGATAATAAAGAATCGTCAGCTCTTGAAGATGATACTTTCGTAAAATGGTTTGGTAGTCAATCAAGTGCTGGTAAATTGGTATTTTTTGATGCTTTTCCCAATGAAAAGCCAAGAATAGAGCCTGACATTATGAATGTTCATTATCCTAAATATTATCAAGGGACTGAACCTCCTACAGATACGCAATCTCCTGTACCTGTTTCTTTTTTAACTGTTACGAAAAGTCCCTTTAAGTTCTTTATAGGTTCATCAGAACTGAATATAAACAGTGATAAGCTAAAAGATAAAACAATTGAAGATTGGCTCAAAGATGCACTTATTAACCACGGTATCGGGGCAAAAACTGCAATTGGCTACGGATACTTTCATTAATTTTCATTCTCTCTTCTTATAATTTTCTTGTACAATTAGGAATTGAATTCCTAATTGTACAGAACAATTCGCACAAAACTCAAGCTTTAACTATGGCACGAAAAGTTTTTATTTCATTTTTGGGGACTAATAATTATGTTCCTTGTAACTATTTTATAGAAAAAGATACTACACAAAAAGTGAGTAATGTAAAGTATGTACAGGAAGCCATTATAAAGTTATTTTGTAACGATTTCACTCAAAACGATGTAATTTTTACATTTACAACATCGCTGGCTCATCAAATGAATTACTTAGATAATGGTCAGTGGAATAATAAAAGTCAACAATACGACTTGCCCAATATAGGTTTGCAGACAGTTTACAAGAATATTTTAGGAACTTCAAATAGTCCCAAATATCAATCTTTACCTATTAAAGAAGGTTTTTCTGAGAATGAGATTTGGGAGATATTTGAAACTGTATCAAGTGTTATTGAAAATGGGGATGAGTTGATTTTAGATATTACTCATGCGTTTAGATTTCTGCCAATGCTTGGCGTAACACTAATTGATTTTTTGAGAGTAACAAAAAATATCTCAGTCAAAGGGGTATTTTATGGTGCTTTTGAAAAATTAGGAGTTCAGGCAAAAGTACTTAATATGCCTATAGAAGAGCGTAATGCTCCTATTATCAACCTATTATCTTTAATTGAGTTACAACGATGGACACAAGCAGCTAATAATTTCCAACAATATGGATTTATTGATGATATATTAGAATTAACCAACAAAAATATTAAACCTATTTTAGCTAAATCTCAGGGTAGAGACGAACTCTCTCAAAACTTACGTAGTTTTGGAACTATTATTGACACGCTTATAAAAAATATATTTACTAATAGAGGAAAAAGCTTAAAAGAGTTTAATTCAGAAGTTCTCAAAAAAAATATTTCAAATATTGAATCATCTGATTTATTTATAAAACCACTCAAATCTCTCTTTACAATCATTAAAACTAAAATATCTCCTTTTAATAATACCAAGGAAATTTGGCTCGACTCAGCAAAATGGTGTAGCAATCATAATCTTACTCAACAGGGCATTACTCAATTACAGGAAGGCATCATAACATACATTCTCGAAAAAGTAAAGCTTACTTATGATGATTCTTTTTATGATTGTTATTTAGAAAAACCAAGAGTTTTAATTTCAAAAATACTAAACATTATTGAAAAAAAAACTGATGAAGAAAACTGGAAGGGAATTAGCCTGGAAGATAAAAGGCGGATTCAGATACTTATTAATCATCCGCTAATAATTGATTTTGCAAGCATTTTTGCCAAAATCACAAGTTGTAGAAACGATATTCAACATAGCGGTTATGTATCTAATGCCAATAGTCAATCATTTAAAGTAAACCTTCAATCATTTATTAAACACGTTGACGATATTGTTCAAAAGTACGATGCTCCTCAATCTCACTAATCATCCAAGCCACCAATGGCCTGAAAACCAAACTGCTCTGGCTCTTGAATCCTATCAAAATGTTACAGATTTACCATTTCCACAAATTGCACCTAGCCTCACTTCTGATCAATTAGACGAGCTTGTTGGTAACTATTTTCAAAAAGTTATAGAACTTCACCCAAATGCCGTTCACATTATGGGTGAAATGACTTTTACCTTTCGTTTGGTACAAAAGTTAAAGACTTTTGGCATCTCCTGTATCGCCAGTACAACGGAACGGGTAACTGAGCAAATCGGCGAAATGAAAACCTCCAAATTTCAATTCGTACAATTCAGAGAATACTAATCCAACTCATACCATCCACGCATCCCTTCTACAACTTCTCGGATTTTAGAACGGAGTGTTTTCGGAGTCATAACCTCGCAGTCAGCGCCGAGTTCGAGAATTTTACTTTCTAACTCCTTATTGATGATGAGGTTATACGAGAAGGATATGTCGGTTTCGGTTTCTTGTAGTATCTTTTGAGAAGGATGAATCGGCTTAGTGTTGACGTACCACGCCCTGGGCTTGAGCACCCGAATCGTCACTTCTTCAGGTTGACTCGCCTGTGGCTTGGTGACACCTATAAAATGTTCAAAGTACGTAGCTGGGTCCAAAGTATCGTTTGACTGGAACGAAGTGCTTGCGGGTGTAAGCTTATTCATTCTGTCCAGGGCAAGATTGTAGAGTAACTGCTGGGAATGTTCGAGGCCAAACAAATACCATCGGTTGTTGTATTCTTTCAGAAAATAGGGATGAATCACAAAGGTTGACTGTACTCCCTTAAAATCGGTATAATCAATTTCAATACACTGCTGACAATTGATGTAATTGTACAACTCATTCAGGAAATGAAGCCCTTTCAACAACGGATTTTGTTCAAAATACACTACTGTTCGTGGAATTTCGGCAAAAAGTCCTGCTTCTGTTTCAAGCTTGAATAGTACTTCTTGCAAACCGTCCGACTGAGGAAGGGCAGAAAACTGACGGAGCAGCGCCAATGATTCGTTGAGTAAGGCCGCATCGTCTTGATTGAGGGCTTCAAAAAGCGTAAACTCTTTTTCGTAGTAGTAATGAGGTTTCCACTTGGGGATGGGGGCTTTAAACGTTTCCTGCAACAAACGAATATCTGCTTTTAATGTTCTTTCCGCAGGGCGTTCTCGTACTAAATCAGAAAGCTCACAAGCATTTGCTAACTGCTCCCAGTTGAATTTTCGTCCCGTAGCAAGCTTTCCGTGAATAACCAAAAGTCGTCCTAATTGATTTTTATTTACTGGCATGGTTTTACGCTTTTATTCAACTCCAAATACACTTTTTAATTTGATTATCAGGTAGATGCACATAGGCAGCATCTTATCTTTGCTTACTATTTTGAGGGTTTATTTCCCCTCTATACTTTTGCACCGTCGTTTTGAAACGCCTCTTCGTTGGCAGAAAAGCCTACCGCTGTGTCGGTCATCTACAAAAGCAAAAAAACGTTGAAATCTACACAGTTTTCAACGCAATCAGTGTCACCTTTAAACTTTTACGGCTATGACAAACTTCACTACTACCGACAACACCACTATGTTTGAACCCGCTACTTCTACTACTCCTGAACCGCAGGCTGTGGCTACACCCACCCATCCGCACCTCTCGGCACAGGTGAAGTACGTGGAAGACCCCGAAGCGTTTGGCTACCAAGAATCGGGCAGGAACTTGGGAGATCCTACTACCTTCGAGAACTTTTTGAACCGTTTTGAGTCGGGGGCGATTATTGACGCAAGTCAAGACGAAGAGGCCAACCAGGCACGTCGCCAGAAAATCGAGGCCGAACGCGACGAAGTACTGTCGAAACGGTTGGAGGTGGAAGCCCAAAAGAACCAACATTTGGAGGTGTATGTTCCTGCGCAAGAGCAACTGATTACCGATAAAAAAGCGGAGATTGAACAGTTGACCTTAGAACACGAGCGGGGTAAAATGCGTTCGGAGTTTAAGCCTGTCAAAGTAGGTTTGCTCACGTTTTTGTTTGTTTGTAACCT
Source organism: Runella sp. SP2 (assembly GCF_003711225.1). Taxonomy (NCBI): domain Bacteria; kingdom Pseudomonadati; phylum Bacteroidota; class Cytophagia; order Cytophagales; family Spirosomataceae; genus Runella; species Runella sp. SP2. Next base: position 57,861 of record NZ_CP031032.1, read on the forward strand.
CACGTACTTGCTATTGTTCTATGCCAATTTGTTGTTTACCATCTTTTTTAAGAACTACGACGCCGTCATCAAAAGTGGACAAGCCGATTTGAATACGCTGTTGGGCACTGTTTTTGACCCCAGCGGAATTTTCACTTGGCACCCCGTGCTCATTTTCTGCTACCTTGCTCCTACGCTTTTTTTGACGTTGGGATTAGCCCCGCACTTGTTTTTAAACGTAATTGGTCAGGCACACCATCAGAAATGGGTAAAGCTCGGTTTTTATGTCTTGGCTTTTATTTTCGATGCACTATTGGCTTATCAATTGGAAAGCAAGGCCCATCAGCTGCGCAAATTGATGGGAATGGAAGAACCTTTTACCTGGTACGCTTCGTCTATGTTTTGGATTGTGTTAGGGTTTGGCTTTTTGGCCTACGTGGTGTGTGGTTTCTTGGCGGTAGTGGTGGAAAAGGAGTTTGAAAAACGCGATAACTCCCGCCTTTTTGAGACTAAACTCGGTTTTTTGAAAAACCATATTGCCGAAGCGCAAGCAAAAATCGTCGAACTCCAAGGAAAAATTGGGGAGTTAAATGCTCAGCTTGGGCAAATTGACTTGCAATTGGACGCTTTCAAACGTCGTCTTGAAGCCATTTCGTTGAAGGTAGGCTCATTACAAAATACGTTGCAGGCGTTCTATTCGGGTTGGTTGCGTTACCTCAACAATGGCAATCACTACCAAAAAAGGGCAGAATGTGAGGAACGATTTCAAGCGTTTTTAGCTAAAAATGCCGCCCCTGTTGTTCCAACTGAGACCGAAGAAGTCGTCCCCAACGGTGCCAGCGAATTTAAAAAGAGTGTTTTCAACCGCGTGTTCAATTCCTTTTTATTGGGGATGTTGTTGTGCTTTGGTCTGTCGTGGAGCGTCATGGCGCAGAAGCAATGGGTAGTGGCGCTCGATTTGTCCGATCGGCTTGTGACTACTCCTCATTGTGCTGCCAACGACCAAAAGGTCATCATGCAAGCTTTTACTGAGTTTGAAGCAGCGGTTCGTCGTTCGTTGATTGTCAACTCAAAAGATGTGTTTATGGTGCGCATTTTACCCCAAAAAAACAGCCCTTTTGATGGCCACCATTACGAGCAGCGCTTGTCGCTTTCAATGCCTGCTACTTCCATTGCGGAGCGCGCTAAAAGGCTGCAATCACTCAAAAAAGAGCTTCCGACGCTCTTGCGTGAATTGTACCAAAAGGCAACGTTTAGCAATCAGCCGAACAAGTACTACGGCGTGGACATTTGGCTGTTTTTCAACGATTTAGTACCATATTTGACGCCCAAGGGTTATCAAACTGAGCTGGTATTACTCAGCGATGGCCACTTTGATTTTGAATCGTACGAACATACCGTAGAACACCGTTCGCAATACACCCACACCAAATTTATTCGCGATTTTAAAGGCCCCGATTGGAAAAGTATCGCCGAAAGGCAAGGCGCAGGTATTTTACCCATTAGTCGAAAAATCGGCGGAGTATCGGTGCGGGTAAAAGGGTTAAAAGCCAAAACGAGCGACATTTTTGAACTGGACAAATTGCGTTTCTTTTGGGGCAAGTGGCTCCAAGCCTGTGGCATTCAGCATTTTGATGTCTCCCAATAAAAAAATCAACAATGCAGAAACACTGCATTTCTGGTTGCGAACTTTGTCCCATCATTTCACCAAAACCCCTTCAACACCTTCACAACACCAACGCTCTCGCTCGGAAAAAACCTTACGGCCTCCAACGAGGCACTTCAGCCTGTTTCGCTCGCTGAAGTTGTTTCAATGATTAAGGGAGATACACTTTTGCAAAAGGATACCGAGCGTCTGCGCAAGCTTTCACTGCTCGACAAAGCAGCCTATCGTACGGCCAAAACCCGACTTCCTTACGTGGTAGGTAGCATTTTCAGGGACGGAGTGCGACGTATAGACAATTTCGTTCAAGCTCACTGCTTGATTGTCGATGTGGACCATTTACCCAATTTTGATGGTGTCGTACCTGCATCCATCACGGCAGACCGCGCCGTTGCGTTGGCATTTGTCTCTCCAAGTGGTCAAGGGTTTAAGGTAGTTTTTACGTTGGAACAGCCCTGTAACGATGCCAAACTTTTTCAGGCGTTTTATAAATCGTTTGTCAGTCAGTTTGCCGAACGAACAGGCTTGGTGAGTAGCGTAGATTTGCGCACTTCGGATGCGTCGCGGGCGTGCTTTTTGGCCCACGATGCAAACGCCTATTTCAACCCTAATGCGGAGCCACTGGTGGTAGAAATCATGACGTTGGAAGAAGACTTGTTTTCAAAGCAAACTCTTATCGAAAAAAAGGAGGCGACGAAAACCGAAACAAAGCCCATTTTCAACGAAACGGCCTACCGTGAGGTGCTTCGTGAGGTTTCTCCTACGGCTCCCACACGTACCGTTAAGCAGGCATTTGTTCCCCAAGAACTGCTTGATTTTATGCCCGAAATTGACGTTTTATGCCAAAAAGCGGGGCTAGAAGTTTTTGAAAAAATGCCTATTCAGTACGGTATTAAGGTGTTGGTAAAACAGGGCTACCGCAAGGCAGAAGTCAACGTATTTTTTGGCAAAAGAGGGTTTTCGGTGGTCAAATCGCCCAAAACGGGCACTGATGCCGCTTTGATGGATTTGCTGTACGGTATTCTCTACGCGCATTTGTTTCCTGCACCCATTAGTGAGAATGTGCCCTTAGTGAGTTATCTCTCTGCTAATTAACCCCACTTAGCTGTTTTTTTATGCCAAAGAAGAAACCCTACGTTCGGAAAACGTTGCCTGAGCTCGAACGGCTTTGGCAAGAAGCGGCCTTAGTTCGGCCAAAGGAGGCACCACTTGGGGAGTCGGGGGAAATACCCCAACGACTTCAGAATTTCATGTTGTATTTACAGCGTCAACAGCCACTCAAACGCCCAGAAGACATGTATTGCTTTATCATGTACGACATTGAAAATAACAAAGTGCGGCGGCTTATGGCGAAGTACTTGCTGCAAAAAGGCTGCGTACGGGTCCAAAAATCGGTGTTTTTTGGCAGGTTTCACCGAAAGCTCCAACGTGAAGTGCTGGATGTACTGCGCAAGATGCAGGAATGTTACGAAAATGAAGACACGATTTTGGTGTTGCCCGTTGGCGAAGATATGCTCAACAGCCTCACCTGCATCGGTAAATTATTTGAACTGGAATTGATGACGGCCCACAAACACACGCTATTTTTTTGACACTATGACACAACTTATCTTAAATAAACGAGGCACTAGCTTGAGCGTAAAAAGTGGTCGCTACTGCGTACGCACACCCGAACGGGAGAGTTTTATTCCTGTCCATGAAATCAAAAGTATTCATTTGCACTCGGCGGCTAAGCTCACGTACGAGGTGGTACAAACGGCGATTCAGTACAACACCGATTTGCTGTTTATTGACCGATACGGCAAGCCTATTGGACGGGTTTGGAGCAATCAGTTTGGCTCCATTTCTACCATTCGTAAAAACCAATTGACGTTTTCGCAAACTACGATGGGGGCTGAATGGATGCGTGGGCTATTGGTACAAAAAACCGAGAACCAAGTTCTTGTAGTGGAAATGCTTCAATTATTGACGCAAAAAGAATGCCCCGAGGCGTTGCAAAATTTGGCTTTTTACGGTCAAAAATTCAAGCAGTACGTCATCAAAGAGCTGCCCGAAACTTTTGCGACATTTAGGGGCTACGAAGGCAACCTCAGTAAGGTCTATTTTTCGGCGCTGCGTGAACTGCTACCGAAGCAATATTATTTTGCTAAACGCTCTCAGCACCCTGCTTTGGATATGTTTAATTGTTTGCTCAATTATGCCTACGGAATGCTCTACAGTAACTGCGAGTCGGCGCTGATTCGGGCAGGTATCGACCCTGCCGTGGGCGTAATGCACCGCGACGAATACAATCGTCCCGTTTTGGTGTATGATTTTATTGAGACTTACCGCCATTATGCCGACTACGTAGTGTGTCACCTTTGTCTGCAAGAAGTGATTTTTGAGGAGTTTTTTGACGTAGAAAATGGTCAGTTTTGGCTTAATACCGACGGGAAACGTTTGCTCATTCAATGTATGAACGATTATCTCAACGAAGTAGTCAGCTTGCAGGGGTTGAGTCGAAGTCGACTTACTCACCTCGAACTGGACGCCCAACGTTTGGCGACTCAGCTCAAAAAAATTGGTTGATGCAAAAAGACCGCATCTTTAACTCAGACCTTTGTCATCATGTTTCACCGCCCACTGGGCACAACCTCTTTTACCATTTTCATGAATCCAACCACTGCTACCCACACCCTTTTGTTTGCAAACATCGGCAATCGCAATATTAGCTTTCAAGGCAAGACTTTTGACAGGCTTTCGGACGACCAAAAGCTGCTTTTTGGCGGCTCGTTTAAGGCATTTAGTCAAACCTTATTAAGTGATTTTGAAGCATTTGCCCCCGATTTGTCGGTGACGATTGTTAATCAGATTTTGGAGGTTTTGGGAAGTGCCTATTTTGACCAAGTCATTCTTTTTGGGTCAGACCAACTGGTCGATAATCACGCCAAAACCGACCAAGATACCTACTGGGCGGGGTTAATTATGGCCAAATTGCTGGTTAGGCAAGGTTATTTGAGCGAAAGCCAGGTCAAGGTGTTACCCGTTCGATGCGATATTTCGGACAACGACGGGTTGTTGCGCTATTACCGTAATCAGCTCAAACGGTTTAACAACGATTATATGTATCCCAACGTGTGTATCTGCGACGCGGGAGGAAGCCCTCAGCAAAAAGTAGCGCTAAAGCTCATGGCCGAGTTTATGGTTGACAGCCAAAAGCTGGAGGTGTTGTACGTAAATGCCAAAACCAAAACCGTGGAAAAGGTAAGCCAAATTGAATACCGAAATATCATTACGGCCGAGCAAGTGAGAAGCCTGACCGCCAAAGGGCAGTACAAAGCGGCTTTGTCGCTGCGGCAAGTGGACGACCTCACAAGCCTGTGCACCACCAGGGTACTGGCCAATCGTTTGCTTGGGATGGGGTATTTTTTGAGCATCGGCAATGTTGAAATGTACCAGAAATTACGGCGAAATATAAAACAAAAAGAGCGAGATCAGTATGCGTTTTTGGTGGAGAGTCCTAGTCCATTGACCAACACCCTTGCTAAAGCTCAATTTATGAACCGAGCGGGGCAGTTTGACGCGGCGATCCTAAGTTTTGCGGTGTTTTACGAAAAATACCTTGCTCAACTTATTCACGCTCATTTTGGGTACGATTTGGTCAATGAGTATTACTCTGAAAGCCGTCGGCTACGGCAGGAGGCATTGGAACGCTTTCCTCATTTGGCTTCCGAAAATAACCTTGAAAGTATAGCCGAGATGGTTTTTCAAGTTAAAGTAGCTCAGTGTATTCAGGAAGAACCGCACGCTACGTTTGTCAATACGTTGTCAAATTTTATCGGTGGCAAATCAACGGAAAACCACAAGCTGCTGTTTATTAACGTGATTCGTAACAAAATTGCCCACGAAGGGCTCATTCCCGATGATTCAATGATGGGCAAAGACTTGCCCTATTTTGCGGAGTTAATCGGTGCCGCAGGGCAACTGATGCAGCTTCCTTCCGAAAATATTTTTGAAAAACTAAACGAAGCTATTGCACTGGAGGTGTAGGGGTAGAGGGCAAGGAGCAAGAGGCAGAGGGCAAGGGGCAAAAAGGCAAGGGCAGAGGGACGTAATCACTTTTTAAACTTTCATATCACTTCGATACTTTCACTACTACTACTCTACAAAATGCGCAGGAGGTGAGCCGTTTGCGCAAAAATGGTCAGCTAACCGAGGCATGTGAACTTGCAGAACAACTGCTTGTGGACAAGCCTAATGACCTTTTTAACCGAAGAGCAGCGGCATGGGTGTATATCGACATTCTTAAACTTAATGGGGTATTTAAAGGAGAAACACTCTCTAAGCTGGAGAAGCTGTGTGCGCTGGGATTTGATGCTGGTGAAAAGATTCTGTGGGAACAACTTTACTGGATTGTTGCAAAAGAAGTGTTTAAACTAACTGACGAGACTCCATCGACGTTGCTATACCGTTTTGAAACTTGCTGTCAAACTTTTGCGGCGGTTCCTGGACAAGCCTACAGCGTCATGCTCAAAGCACTTGTCAAACAAGCATTGAAGTGGAAACAATTTCCTGCCATGGTGGCTAGTTGGGGATTAGAACACTTTCAAACGAGTGATTTTGAGGGCGAAACCCTTCAAAACGGCAAAGGAATCCCCTCGTTGGTAGAGCGTACCTATTTGGCTGTTTCCAAAGCTTATTTGACGCAGCCTTACGCTGATGCCAGCATGATTGATTTTTTACATCAGCTCAATACCGTATCGGAGGCACATCCTGAAATGCTGTATTTGATTTATTATCGAGCGTTGTTATACCAAAAAATGGGTCAATTAGACACTGCATTGGCCTTGCTCCGCCCCTTTGCACAGAAAAAGAAGCGCGATTTTTGGGTGTGGGATTTGTTGGCTCAACTACATCCACATGACCATGCCCTCCAAATGGCTTGCTTAGCCAAGGCCCTCATGTGCACTACTCCTCCCGAGTTTTTGGTAAAAATTCGACAACGATTTGCAGAGTTATTGGTACAACAAGAGCGCTGGGACGAGGCTCGGGTCGAGATTGAGGCATTGATTCAAGTCAGGGAAGCGAACCACTGGCGTATTCCTAACTGTGTATATGAGTGGGTAAAAACACCTACCTATCAACTTGCAAGCAAGCGTAAGTCTAACCATGACTTATATACGCAACTGGCCAAAACAGCCGATGCTTTACTTTTTTCACCTTCAAATGCGCACATTGGCATTATTTGGCACCTAAATACGGAGAAGCAAACCGCCCAATTTTTCGTGGATGAAGCTATCAACGGCGGATTTTGTTATGCCAAACTCGGGGTAAATGCGCCACAAGTTGGTCAGGCTTTTACATTTTGGTTACAAGAAGTAACCCACAAAGACGGGAAATACTGGAAAGTAGATAAAGTGGCACGTTGTGAAGGGCAAATTGCCCCCAACCAAATCAAATCATTTAACGGGCGACTTCAAGTGAAAGGCCGAATTGGGTTTGTGGGCGACGTATTTATTGACATACCTGCGATTGATGCAAGCCTTTCACATGCTCAACTGGTATCAGGTACTGCTGTCAGAACGTACAATCTCAAAAATAAGGAATGGGGTTGGAAGGCAAACAAAATAAAAAGTGTAAATTTGGCTTAGAAAGTTAAAGTAAACCCTTAAAACCACTGTACATTTGAATGATTCAATATAAATATTTTTATTTTTCAAACTATAATTCATTGATTTTCAGCTCAAAACTTTTGGTTGCGGCAACAACCTCATTTCCAGTAGAATAAGGATTAAGACCATCAATCTCGTCTTTTACTGACTTGGCCTTTGGTGCAACAACCTCATTTCCAGTAGAATAAGGATTAAGACCTAAGAGTCATTGGGTCTATGGAGTCAGGATCCTCTGCAACAACCTCATTTCCAGTAGAATAAGGATTAAGACACTTGAACCTGTAACCTACTGATTATGAGTCAGTTGGCAACAACCTCATTTCCAGTAGAATAAGGATTAAGACTTTCAATTGGCCATATTTATTCACTTTTTTTAAGCAACAACCTCATTTCCAGTAGAATAAGGATTAAGACTTAACGAATACGGGCTTAAAAGGGGTGCAGCTCTGCGGCAACAACCTCATTTCCAGTAGAATAAGGATTAAGACCCTACTACATGTTTTCATGGACTTTATCCTCATGCAACAACCTCATTTCCAGTAGAATAAGGATTAAGACTTTTTTTGTGTAAAGTTTTCATTTTTTTACTTGTTAGCAACAACCTCATTTCCAGTAGAATAAGGATTAAGACTGTACGTTGAAATACTAAGCATCACGCAACATTACTTGCAACAACCTCATTTCCAGTAGAATAAGGATTAAGACACCAAATCAAAGATACCACACTGACCTGACTCAATCGCAACAACCTCATTTCCAGTAGAATAAGGATTAAGACCGCCACAATAAACACAAACACTATTTTTCTTGTCATGCAACAACCTCATTTCCAGTAGAATAAGGATTAAGACCCCGCCTTGCTGCTTGCTGTTATGGGTAGCAATGTGTAGGGCAACAACCTCATTTCCAGTAGAATAAGGATTAAGACCATCTGGTAGCCATGCACCATCGAAATACAATTGAGAGCAACAACCTCATTTCCAGTAGAATAAGGATTAAGACCCATCATTATGATGTTGCAAGACTGGAATTTTTGGGTTTGCAACAACCTCATTTCCAGTAGAATAAGGATTAAGACAAAGCTGACAGGGTAAATATATGATTCTAGTGGCATCATGCAACAACCTCATTTCCAGTAGAATAAGGATTAAGACTTTCGCCAAAAATATGTCGAATATTCTCTGAAACTAGGTGCAACAACCTCATTTCCAGTAGAATAAGGATTAAGACAAGATAAGTTACAATTCAAAGAAAAATTTCAAATACGCAACAACCTCATTTCCAGTAGAATAAGGATTAAGACAATAAAACGGTAGTATCTAAACGTAACAACGCCTATACAGCAACAACCTCATTTCCAGTAGAATAAGGATTAAGACCCGATTTTAATAATAGTAGAGTTGGGATAATCTATCTGCAACAACCTCATTTCCAGTAGAATAAGGATTAAGACTACTTTCCCATTTTTCTCTTTCTACTTTATAAGCTTGCAACAACCTCATTTCCAGTAGAATAAGGATTAAGACAATGTCATAGATAACATAGCAAGCGAACGCCGTTGGCAACAACCTCATTTCCAGTAGAATAAGGATTAAGACTCGTACACCTGCGAACTTATTGGACCAAGTAGTCTATTGCAACAACCTCATTTCCAGTAGAATAAGGATTAAGACAGTATCCAAAATGATCTACAAAGTAATTTCCTTTGTAGCAACAACCTCATTTCCAGTAGAATAAGGATTAAGACAAAAAAAGAAACGCATCAAATGACACGTTTCTTTAAGCAACAACCTCATTTCCAGTAGAATAAGGATTAAGACTCCATAGTAATTTGTAATGTTATTATTCTCCTTGGTAAAAGCAACAACCTCATTTCCAGTAGAATAAGGATTAAGACTGCGTTTTAAGTAGGTAAGATTCTCAACAAGGTTAGAGCAACAACCTCATTTCCAGTAGAATAAGGATTAAGACAAACTTTGCAACTCTGATACCATCACTAGAAAAAGAGCAACAACCTCATTTCCAGTAGAATAAGGATTAAGACTATCTCACCTACTTGTGGATTGGGAATAAAAATTACTTGCAACAACCTCATTTCCAGTAGAATAAGGATTAAGACCACATCAATCATCATCAATCATTATTCCTCAATCTGCAACAACCTCATTTCCAGTAGAATAAGGATTAAGACCGAATTTTATCTAAATGACTGTCAACAATTTCTGAATTGCAACAACCTCATTTCCAGTAGAATAAGGATTAAGACAATTCCATGATTTGTAATCCAACTCTCTCCGTTTCCAGCAACAACCTCATTTCCAGTAGAATAAGGATTAAGACTCAAATTTACCCGCCAAAAACTGTAGTTTCTTCTTCTGCAACAACCTCATTTCCAGTAGAATAAGGATTAAGACTATTCGGTAATATCTTTATCACATCCGTCGCAAAGTAGCAACAACCTCATTTCCAGTAGAATAAGGATTAAGACTGCCTTGACGACCAACGCCTCCAACGCGTCGCCAAATTGCAACAACCTCATTTCCAGTAGAATAAGGATTAAGACAAATACGTGTTCGGGACTCATGCCAACTTTCATCAACTGCAACAACCTCATTTCCAGTAGAATAAGGATTAAGACTTTGGAACAAGTTTGTCCATAACATCTCCTTTAACTCTGCAACAACCTCATTTCCAGTAGAATAAGGATTAAGACCTCAGATGTCTGCACAATACACATGTATAAATACACAGCAACAACCTCATTTCCAGTAGAATAAGGATTAAGACTTTAAATTGAATTTACCACTCTGCTTTTGCTAAATATTGCAACAACCTCATTTCCAGTAGAATAAGGATTAAGACTCTAACTCTTCTACAATATAAGCAGATGCAAGTGCAACAACCTCATTTCCAGTAGAATAAGGATTAAGACACTTATTGGCGGCTGCGTTGACAAAATCAACGTTGTTTTGCAACAACCTCATTTCCAGTAGAATAAGGATTAAGACACTTGAATGCCCAAAATATAGGGCTGTGTATTTACCGCAACAACCTCATTTCCAGTAGAATAAGGATTAAGACTATACTAATAGAATATTCTTGACGAATTTGTAATTTTGCAACAACCTCATTTCCAGTAGAATAAGGATTAAGACATTAGTAGCTGGAGCATCCCACCCAAATTCATCTCCAGCAACAACCTCATTTCCAGTAGAATAAGGATTAAGACAAGCATGATAATTTCCTTTTTCAATTAATAACTCCATGCAACAACCTCATTTCCAGTAGAATAAGGATTAAGACCTTTACAGCCTCATACCTAGAAGCTGCAAAGATTGTGCAACAACCTCATTTCCAGTAGAATAAGGATTAAGACAGACTGCAAAGATTGTCAACCTGAACTCGTAATAGTTCTGCAACAACCTCATTTCCAGTAGAATAAGGATTAAGACCGTAAGATTTACTTGCCATAAGTATGGATATACTCCTGGCAACAACCTCATTTCCAGTAGAATAAGGATTAAGACAATCATCATCAATTACACTTCACTATTTTTTTCCATAGCAACAACCTCATTTCCAGTAGAATAAGGATTAAGACTTGCTTTTGTAGCAATCTAATAACTTTCTTAGTAAAAAGCAACAACCTCATTTCCAGTAGAATAAGGATTAAGACTTAACCAAATAAATCCACCTGTTTTTCAAATCTTTTTTGCAACAACCTCATTTCCAGTAGAATAAGGATTAAGACTCGTATATTTTACCTCTTAGACGTTTTGGCACCGGCAACAACCTCATTTCCAGTAGAATAAGGATTAAGACAGTTTCTGCTGCCCGCTATAATTACTTTCATAGTGGCAACAACCTCATTTCCAGTAGAATAAGGATTAAGACCGACTTGCCGTCTTTTGTACTGTTCAAGATGTCAAATAACGCAACAACCTCATTTCCAGTAGAATAAGGATTAAGACGCCAGTAATCTGACACAACGGTGAACCCCACTGATAGCAACAACCTCATTTCCAGTAGAATAAGGATTAAGACTTGATTTTCGTATAACCATATTGCTATTCTAGCATGAAGCAACAACCTCATTTCCAGTAGAATAAGGATTAAGACGTCATTTTGTTGTGTCGTTTAGAATACTGGACAAATCCGCAACAACCTCATTTCCAGTAGAATAAGGATTAAGACGATAAGACATACAAGGCTTTATCATATTACAATAAAACCACGCAACAACCTCATTTCCAGTAGAATAAGGATTAAGACATACACATGTACACCTTTGTGTTCGACGGTCTTTGCAACAACCTCATTTCCAGTAGAATAAGGATTAAGACTTTACGGCCATACTCTTCAATAGGCTCAAAGAAATTCATAGCAACAACCTCATTTCCAGTAGAATAAGGATTAAGACCCATTAACGTTATTATCTATACGTTTAAAATCTTGCGCAACAACCTCATTTCCAGTAGAATAAGGATTAAGACAAAATGTAATCTAAATTCCATAATTCAGGATTACATTTTGCAACAACCTCATTTCCAGTAGAATAAGGATTAAGACAGAAACCTGGTATACAATACCAATAATTCGAGCCACCTTCTGCAACAACCTCATTTCCAGTAGAATAAGGATTAAGACCAAACAGGTTCACGACCTGTAACAGTGTACACAAAGATAGCAACAACCTCATTTCCAGTAGAATAAGGATTAAGACATGCCGAATAGTCCTAGTAATAGGTTGTCTTGTTTTCTCAGCAACAACCTCATTTCCAGTAGAATAAGGATTAAGACTGATACTATTTTTCCGAATGGTGAGCCGTCTAAGAAGGCAACAACCTCATTTCCAGTAGAATAAGGATTAAGACATGTCGATACTAAGTTTTCGTAAAAGCAAAGAAATTCGCAACAACCTCATTTCCAGTAGAATAAGGATTAAGACTGTTGCTTCGCCTGTCAAAATGTTAAGGCTGAAGTTGTTAAGCAACAACCTCATTTCCAGTAGAATAAGGATTTAGACATATCATTAGGTATTTAAAGATAGTGTTGGAACTTGCAACAACCTCATTTCCAGTAGAATAAGGATTAAGACAATTTACTTCAGCTTTTATTTGTTCGGTGGTGTAATGCAACAACCTCATTTCCAGTAGAATAAGGATTAAGACTTCAAGCTAAATTTAGGATTGTACTTCTCTTAAATTGCAACAACCTCATTTCCAGTAGAATAAGGATTAAGACACAACACTTACAAACCCAGAGCTTATCATAAAGCTCGCAACAACCTCATTTCCAGTAGAATAAGGATTAAGACTTTTGTTCCAAAGAAAGAACAAAGTACTCCTTTGAGGCGCAACAACCTCATTTCCAGTAGAATAAGGATTAAGACATCAATTGAGAAGGAACTGAATACGAATTCCTGACCCCGCAACAACCTCATTTCCAGTAGAATAAGGATTAAGACATGGTCTTGGGGCTTCTATAAGAAACTTATCGTCACGCAACAACCTCATTTCCAGTAGAATAAGGATTAAGACACTTCTGCCAAATATTCTTCATGGACAGACCCTGGTATTGCAACAACCTCATTTCCAGTAGAATAAGGATTAAGACATATTCTTTATTTCTGATAATGCCTCTTGGTATTGCAACAACCTCATTTCCAGTAGAATAAGGATTAAGACTGAATCCAACTTCTGTTTTTTTAAGATTGTAACCTTTGCAACAACCTCATTTCCAGTAGAATAAGGATTAAGACAATATCTTCTAAGGCCAAAAGTAAAGGAGGTATTTTGCAACAACCTCATTTCCAGTAGAATAAGGATTAAGACTTGTTTACGTAAAATCCATTTATTTATGACTTCACCCAGCAACAACCTCATTTCCAGTAGAATAAGGATTAAGACTTCTGAAAGATGTTCTTTCAAAATTTTAGCAAACTGCAACAACCTCATTTCCAGTAGAATAAGGATTAAGACAGTGCAGATTGTTCCTAAAAAGATATTGGCTTTCAAATTGCAACAACCTCATTTCCAGTAGAATAAGGATTAAGACAAATTTCACTCAGAGAATATCCCATTTTGATAAAGTGGCAACAAACTCATTTCCAGTAGAATAAGGATTAAGACTTTGGCTTTTTTGCCTCCAAAACGGTTTCAGTGCCGAATGCAACAACCTCATTTCCAGTAGAATAAGGATTAAGACTTAGAAAATGAGTTACTTGTCTATTCACAAACTCCAAGCAACAACCTCATTTCCAGTAGAATAAGAATTAAGACCTGATTGGTTTCTCCCAATCCTTGCGAACCCAAAAGGCAACAACCTCATTTCCAGTAGAATAAGGATTAAGACTCCAAGTTATACCACCAACGAACACAGAGTCATTATGCAACAACCTCATTTCCAGTAGAATAAGGATTAAGACAAAGTCTAACAATTCTTTAGTAATCATATTTACCTTTGCAACAACCTCATTTCCAGTAGAATAAGGATTAAGACAGCCTAAAATAGTGTCAAAAACCCGTGTCACGATAGCAACAACCTCATTTCCAGTAGAATAAGGATTAAGACTACCACAAAGGTCGCCACGGAGAATCGCGGTACAACGCAACAACCTCATTTCCAGTAGAATAAGGATTAAGACCGAACGTGGGATACCCGCCTCATTCAATTCCTTGCTTGCAACAACCGCATTTCCAGTAGAATAAGGATTAAGACAAAATTGGTCTTCAGTAATATCAACTTCATTACAAAAGCAAAAACCTCATTTCCAGTAACTTGTCAGCCCGATAAAAACAAACAACGGCGGAGCAATTAGCCGAAGTGTTTAAGGTAGGACAAACAACAATCAAACGCGATGCAGAGTTTGTTTGCCCAAGGGCTTGAAAAAACTTAGCCATGAGCTTAAAACTTCGGTACTTGGTGGCAAAGTAAAATTGAATAAAGGATTGATTCAACAATTCGCCAAAATTCCCACCCTAGACACACAATATACGACCATCGAATCAGTAAAAACGTTTTGACGTGAAGAACACCGTTGCCTACGTCTGTTGCTAAAGTGAGCCCTGAGGAAGAACTCATTTAGTCCGTCACGGAATTGGTAGGAAAGCTCAAAAATACAAAAAAGCGAAAAGAAACCTGCGATTAGCTGATTGCACTTGCTTCGAGTTTAAAAGTGCTCGATTAAGCACACCTTACCGTCGCTTTCTGTTCACAATATCTATAAAGAGTGATATAAAAATATTATTCCTAATGATTAACTTTCTTTTAGCGCATTTGCATCAATCCTTGTTCTGCTGGAAATTACTCTGGAAGCACATTTTTATATGACCACCATTACCAATAGGCTGAGTTTCAATCCTTGTTCTGCTGGAAATTACTCTGGAAGGAAATGATTGTAAGCCAAACACATATTACAGGGCGTCTGTTTCAATCCTTGTTCTGCTGGAAATTGCTCTTGAAGGCATCGGCGGGCGGAACTTCAACCATTCCCAAACCTGTTTCAATCCTTGTTCTGCTGGAAATTGCTCTGGAAGAAGGAGGTCGATGATAGATTTGAATCAACACTGTATCTGTTTCAATCCTTGTTCTGCTGGAAATTGCTCTGGAAGCGACAACCAAACAAATGTCGAACTTGTAGAAAATTTTAGTTTCAATCCTTGTTCTGCTGGAAATTGCTCTGGAAGATGCAAAAGACGCACTAAAAGTAATTCTTGAAGTTCATGGGTTTCAATCCTTGTTCTGCTGGAAATTGCACTGGAAGCGCTGTTGCCTCTCTGTTATTTTCTTTATCTTTCCACCGTTTCAATCCTTGTTCTGCTGGAAATTGCTCTGGAAGACGGGCGGACGATGTCGGCGAAGCTGGTGCCGATGCAATAATGTTTCAATCCTTGTTCTGCTGGAAATTGCTCTGGAAGCTCAACTTTGAATGGCCAAGTGCTTTTGAAATTGAAGTTTCAATCCTTATTCTGCTGGAAATTGCTCTGGAAGAGTACTCCTATTTGGCGCTGGAAATGCTAGTTGAGGCGTTTCAATCCTTATTCTGCTGGAAATTGCTCTGGAAGCCTTGGAGAGCACCATTAAACGATTTGTCAGTTTTAAAGTTTCAATCCTTATTCTGCTGGAAATTGCTCTGGAAGTCGTCAGCTGCGCTAATGACCTGAGTACAAATATAATAACTGTCTTTTACTTTGCCTCCTTTTCTTAAAAACAGTATGTCAATGAACTCTTTTTTTGCCATTTTCTTCCTTTTTTCCGAATCCATAACTCCCTAATTACAAACTATTTACCTTCTTATTTTTGAGCATTTAAAATAAATTCTGCCTCGGAACTCTCTTACCTTACTCTTATCGTATGCACAGGTTTCGGTAGGTGCACTCCACACAGCGGGCTTTATACTTCGTCGCTTTTGGGTAAAAGTTGTTGCCAATAATGTGCTCTATCGCTCTGGCCGCCTCTTTCACACTACGTATATTATCCTCCGATATAGGTACTTCCACCAATTTGTTCCGACTACGGGTATAAACCAAATATCCTTTCTCTACTTTCTTCCCAAAATTTTCTTCAATCAACCACGCATAACAGTACAACTGCGTTTGGTAGGTTTCATAGACCCGATCTTTGTACTCGGCAAATTTGTAGTCCAAGGGCACCATTGTTCCATCTGCCAACTCCAGTACTTCATCTACCCTACCCCGTATCAACTCATTTGTAAGGTACTGGTCAATGTACTTCCCAACCGCACCTATGCGTTTACGCAAATAGTCTTTGTTTTGTTCCAATTTCAAATCGTGCAACTCCCGCCCCCGCATTACTTTATAGTTTTTCTCCTCGTACTGCGGAATCGCCAGCACGTACTCAAAATACGTAAATCTCGGACAGTAAAGATACTCAATAATATGCGATGGTGTCAAGGTCATTTTTAGTGTCGGGTTTTAGAGTGACGAATATCGAATAACACATCCATTTTGCCTATTGAGGGTCGAGTAAAGAACATTTATTCGACATTCTGCACTCAGCCCTCTACCTTCAAAAAAACAATGCTCGTACTTGGTCTGTTACAAGGTCTTTGTCAAAGGCTTGTCCCAACAAATCCGTTGACCGAAGCTCGTCTTTGCTCATCGGAAAAATATACACTTTGTCTTTTACTTCGTCAATCAATTCCTCTATTTTGAGACGTAGCGTATCTTTTTCGTTGGCAGTCAGTGTGCCCAAAAAACACGAATACTGTACTCGGTACAGGCCCGCTTGTTCGCAAAGTTTGGCTACTTTGGTGCGACTACGGTCTTTTTCGATGTCATACAAAACCCAGATAATCATATTTGTAAATGACGAATTTAGAATTGGGAATGGATAATTCGATACTACTGATTTTATGCAATTAAGGCATTGGCAAAACTATGTGCTTCGAGTTGAATGATATGGCTTCTGACCAGGTTTCGGCCTCGGTGTTTGATGGGATCGTCGTCCATAAATTTGGAAAAACTCATCACCAATAGTTCTTTTCCCGTTTTGTTCAGACTTACGCCATTTTGTAATTCGTCCAAATGCGATTTATTTACTTTTTTGGCCGAAAACAACCGAAATACCACCTCATCTGCAAAGGCACGGTAAGGCTCAATAAAATCAAAGACCATGCTGAGTTGGTTGTAATCGTCGCGGTGCATAAAACCCACATAAGGATCTACCCCCGCCACAATCAATGCCTTTTCTATTTTGCTGTACAAAATTCCGTAGGCATAGTTCAAAAAAGCATTAAACGCATCTTTGGCAGGCCGCATACTCCGCCCATTGAAGCTATATTCTTTGGGCAAAACATAATTTAATGTCTCAAAATACAACCGTCCTGCCGTACCTTCCAATCCTCGAAGTGTGTCCGCAATTTCACTGACCGTTGACGCATCCAAACTTGAAATAGAAACCGAAAGGGCCTCAATACGAGTCACTTTGTCATTTAAGTAATCAAGGTGCTGAGGACGGTGTTTTTTCAAGTCTTTGATAAACGACAATTGATTATCCAACTTTGCCGTTAGCCATGTTTTGACCCACGTCAGCCCTTCTTTCCCCAAGCTTGCCTCTAGTTGTCGCTTTCGGATTTTAGTCGTACTACCCAGCTTGCTGTGCCACACCCTCCCAATGGGGTCGCCCGATTGTTCAATAAACAAAATGTCCACATTGTGAATCATCGCCAGCTTAATAGCATCAGTACTGAGCGCCGAACCCGTCGCCAAAACAATCCCTGTTACTTTTAAGGCCGAATAGTGTTTTTTTTCGACTTCCCCCTTTTCGTTCTTCTTCCGAATCTCAAACATATCGTCTTTGACGTGGACGTAGGTGCCGTAGGTGTTGATGTGGAGTTGCATAGTGTTAAGGTTTTGTAATTGCGCGATTGTTTTAGCACCGTTGTAATGCAACGATACTTCCAAACCCACGTGCTACCGACTTCCCCAAGCCAATCCCATCAGGCAGCGTGGCATTTACCACAAAATCGCCCGTAAAGGCCAGCATTGTTTGATTTTTAAATTGCGTGGTGGTTTGGCTCTGAACATTAAGTAAAATCATAAGCCGTGGTAGGTCGGGTTGGTACGCCCCTACCCCTTTCAGAAACGCCAAAATGTTGTTTTGCAAAATCCGTTGCAACAACGCCTGCCGCGTAGGTTCGTCAGCATTCATATACTCTACGTGATTGGCCTGATTGAGAGGCATCCAAAGGGTTTCAAAACGGTATTTGGTGAGCGCATTACCCACTTCGACGGTGGCTTGTTGATGGTTAATGTGTTTGGACAAAATCGGGTATTCTCGCCCGTCAATGTCCAACGTTCTGATTTTCAGAAACAACTCCACCAACAGTTGCGCGCCTTCTCCCAAACCTACCAACGTAGGCACACGATTAATGACTTTGTACTGTACCAACGGATACGCGTACCGCAGGCTACCATCATCGTAGTGATTGTGCAGCAACGGCGAATGTTCTTTAAAAAAATCGCCAAAATACCCCCGCAACTTGTGCGCATCCCGCGTACGAAGGGGGGGTTCGGGGAAAGTGACGGTCGTGAGGGGGAGGTGGGTCATAGCATTACAGCGTTGGCATTGTTTAATTCTTCTTTTCTCCTGTCAAAACCTGTAATTAGGTCATAATAGTCTGAAATTTCATTTTTTCTTACAATGTACAGCCCATCACAAAGCAAATTAACCTTATCTAATTTTAACTCTTTCACTTTGGGTAAGTATTCGGGTACACTAATAATGTGCTGATTAAAAGAAAGTTTGAAGTCTTTGTCGAATATCTCTTTGCTCAACTTTTTGTGAATCATAGCTAAAAAAGCATCTTTTGTCTTTTTTGCATTTTCATCAATTTCAATGTAAACAGAGGCTATACCTCCCCTTTGTTCAATCACTTGAAACTTAGATACTGGAAAAGTACTTTTGTCTTCATTATCATAATTGAGTCGTTTCATACTATCAAAAAACTTACGAGCCTCTGAAAAAGACTTTGCATCTTCGGCAGACAATGATTCGTAATACGTCTCAATGAGTTCTAAAAAATGCTCTTCTCGAATGTCATCCCCAAATTTCTTGATACCAAATTCTAATGCTTTGCGAGCTTGTATGGTAGTTAGCCGTTCATAAATTTTGGTGCAATCATCGAAATCAATGATATAAAGCGGAGAGTTCCATCTTTCGGGTGAGTTTTCTCGATTAATGCGGCCTGCCACTTGGATGATAGAATCTATTGGGCCAATGTCTCTAAAACCCATGTCAAAATCCAAATCAACGCCCGCTTCAATAGCCTGAGTGGATATAAGAATAGG
>NZ_CP031033.1 GCF_003711225.1 Runella sp. SP2
CACAAAACAAACTAATATGCCATTTAGATAATATTTGTAATGAATATTTTAAACAGTTGTTGATTCTTAATATATTTACTTCCTATCAAATTACGGAGCTATTCATAAATTTATTCAAACCTTAGTAAAATGGAATTACTAGAGAATCTTGGAAAGATTGCAGGAATTGCAGGGATTAGTATTGGTGCACTTGTCTATATTTTTAGAAGTGTTATTAGAAGATCCATATTCCCTACGCTATCACCCATTCATGGTTATAGAATTATTCGATTAATAATAATTCTAACTTTCAGTATAGCATTTGTTGGGCTTTTAACCTTCCTAATATCTAAAAATTTAGATCAGCATATTAATAATGCTAAAGATTCTGAGAAAAGAGATACAGTTGCGAAAATACCCTCTGATACGCTGAAAAGAGATACAGTTGCGAAAATACCCTCTGATACGCTGAAAAAAGATACTTCAGAAAGAATACCACCTCCGCCCAGACCTATTGATAGATTGAAATTTGTAGAAGAATTAACACCTATCCTTAACGCCAAACTTAGGGAAAAACTCCAAAGTTTCAGTGAAAACCTAAAGAATTTATATAGAGAACACTATTCTAACGGGAAATCTATTGAGGCGCTTTTCAAAGATAAACGTAAAGAATCAAAAATTCTTATGGCTTATATTATTAGTCAACCTGAAAGGAATGATTGCTCTGAAAAGAAGTACTTATTTTACACTTATCAATATTTAGATAATTATGCAGCATATATTTTTTACTGTAATGCCTTTCATCAATTATTAATTGATGGGTGTATAAAGTCTGATGAAGAGAAATCAATGGTATATCAATTTTTTGCATTAATGAAAAAAGAGTATCCAGATTCAGAGTTAATGAATGAAAAAATACGTGAATATGAGAAAGTATCCAATCTTAAATTGGATTAGAAGCAAAAATCATATATAACTCACTTTGGTTTATTTCTAAAAGTAAAATCAACTTATACAACAGGGGTTACACTTCTGCAACAGTCGTTCCTGAAATGTAACTCCTGTTCTTTACTTATGAAAAAACTTAATGTCTTCCTTTGGGTTTACCTTTTGCGGCTGTAGTGTGGCCAGCTTCTTGAGAGCTGTCGGTGATAGCTGAGATAAAATCAGAACGTATATTCTCCAACTCAACCATATTTTTATTGGCCATGTTGCGGATAGCCTCAGTGCCAGTATGTCCAAGATAGTCTATGTGTTTCGCTTGAGCTGAAATAAGTTCTTTTTCTTGTTCAACAAGCTTTTTTGCAAAATCTGGATTTATCTTCATTAAATCTTTATACTCACTTGCAATAAAATCAGCTCTGGCATCTTGTAACTTTACCATTTGTTCAATTATTGGAAATACGCTTTTATCAATACCATGTATCTCGACTTGGTATTTCAATTTCTCATTTAATGCACCAAACCTTTTTAATTGGTCTTGAATTTCCTTTTCAGTAGTACCCATAAATTCCTCCTTTTAGAATTATAGTTTTATTATACACTATATATATTAATAAATGGTTAACGGGCATACATTTTTGTACGATTAATAAAATATTTAATCTAATGATTATATAGAATAATAAATTTAAAAATTCCCTTTGAAATCTTGAATAAAAGGATATTTTTGCTCAACCTAAAGCCTTACGAGCATGCCCGTTATAATATTTCTTGCCGCAATTGGTTTCTTAACTGCTATTCTCTTTTTTGCTAAACTATCAACCTTTGCTTTAGGGTGCTTGCCACCTATGATAGCATAATAATTACTGATATTTTGGGTTAAAAAAACGGTACAAGCTCGGCTGCTTCTCGCTGTTGTTTGAAAAAGCATATCATATTCTGTTACAAAAAACTGGCTTTCATCTACCCACAAAAAAACGGGTACGGCTTGACCGTTAATTATCTTTCTGCGCTCGGTTGCTTGTTGCCACATTAGCTTAAAAATACTTTGTGCATAGATGCCGATTTCCAAAAAGTCTTTAACAGGAAAATCTAAGATTATGATTTTGCCCTCATGGGTGATTTCAGGTTTAAGGTTGATACCTTTTGCAAATTGTTTGGCAAGTAAACCAGTTAGAAAAGGCTCAGCTATACCTAAAAAAGATTCAGAAACTCCCGCTCTGGTATCATTACCAAGCTTAGGATAATCCCTCATAAAATAGCGGTAAACCAAATTGAAGCAAACTTTATCATCTTCATTAAGCTCGGTTTCTGCGGCTTTTAAAATACATTTAGTGCAATAGCCTGTTTCTAAAAACCAGTTTTCAAGCTCTTCTTCTGTTTCAAAAGTAGCGACATGCTCCATATAGTCTTTACCTGTAGGAGCGGAATTTATCACCTCAGCCATATTTGCTACTGATAATTCTTCCCCTGAAAGCTTCAATAAATCAATTATGCGGATAATACAGCGACGTAAAGCATTTTCCCAAAATCGCTCACTTTCTTTTGCTTCTCCGCCATTGATGCGCTGCCCTAATTGAAAAATATTCATAAAGAGGGTTACTAAGTTTTGGGTTGCTCCTGCGCCTTCTCCTTCACGCTCAATTTCATATTGGAGCGGGTTGAACTCATGGCCACTATTTTTAGAGAATACTATAATATCGTCTTCTCGCCCTACTTTACGGGCATACTCAAGCCAATTATCTTTTTCATCAGGTTTGCCACAAAGTACCAATCCACCAAAGCCGCTTTCTAAAAATCGCAAGGCTAAAGTTTTACCTGAGCCGCTGCTTTTACCCGAACCAATACCGCCAAAAATTTGAGTACCGCGCACGGCATCGGCAATTGTCCAACGGTCAGAGGGATTTTCCGAAAGTTGCAGCAAAGGATATTCAAGGTCTTTGAAGGGGTTATACTGAGGTGTTTCAGGCGGAAATAAATAACGATTTTTAACTGGTTTTATAGAGGTGGCTTTTTTGCCAAATAAACCTTTAAATGAAAAGTCATGCAATTCTAATTCCATATCCGAAGCAGGGGTTTTTGTTCCTTAGCCATCTAAGGGGAGATGTCTGTGTAAAATAATTACTATAACGTTATAGATACTGATTGTAGATTTTGTAAATTTACACTACTAATTTTCAGGAACAAATTAACTTTATCTAAATGCTTCGGATAACCCCTAACAATTCTCCTGAAGGTGCTTCACGCTATTATGATGAAGGGCTATCAAAACAAGATTACTACGCTGAAAAAGGTGAAATAATCGGCAATTGGGGCGGTAAATCTGCCGAAAAACTTGGCCTAACTGGTGAAGTAACAAAGGATAGCTTTACAGCACTATGTTACAACATCAACCCTGAAACCGCTGAACAACTAACCGCACGTCATAACGAAAACCGTCGTGTAGGCTATGATTTCACCTTTAGCGTTCCAAAATCAGTTTCAATAGCATACGGCATCAACGATGATAAAAATATACTTGATGCGTTTCGTAATTCCGTTTCTGAAACTATGCAGCACATTGAAAACGATGCTGCAACACGGGTTAGAAAAAACGGCCAAGATAGCGACCGCCAAACGGGAAATCTCATTTGGGGTGAGTTTATACATACTACATCACGGCCTGTTGATGGTGTACCAGATTGCCATTTACACGCCCATTGCTTCGCCTTCAATTCAACCTTTGATGAACAGGAGCAAGTTTGGAAAGCTGCTCAGTTTGGACAAATTAAAACTGATGCACCATACTATGAGGCTTATTTTAATTCGCTATTAGCAGATAAACTACAAAAAGTGGGTTATGAGTTGGAGCGCAACAAAACAAATTTTGAACTGGCTGGCATATCGAGAGAAACCATTGATAAATTTTCCCGTCGTACTAATGAGATTGAAAAGCTTGCTGCTGAAAAAGAAATAACCAATGCCAAAGCATTAGATAATTTAGGAGCAAAAACCCGTGAGCATAAGCGTAAAGGGCTTAGAGCTGATGAACTGCGGGAGATTTGGAAAAATAGGCTTACTGATGATGAAGCTCAAAAAATTTCGTCCGCCTTCGGCGGAAACAGTTTTGCTATTGAAAAGAAAAAAGAACTTAAAGCAAACAAAAGCCTTACTCCTAACCAATGTATAGATTATTCCCTAAACCATTCTTTAGAAAGAAAATCAGCCATTGAAGAGAAAAAGCTTTTAACTGAGGCTTTCAAGCGTGGTTTTACTTTCTGTACTCCTGACCAAGTCAGACAGGCTTTTGATAATAGAAAAGATTTAATTCATGGAAATATTGAGGGTAAAAAACTCATTACCACTAAAACCGAAATACAAGAAGAAAACCAACTTATACAATCTTGCATCAGCTCCAAAGGTAGATTTAAACCCCTTAATGATAATTACCAATATAAAAATGAAGCCTTAAATTATGAACAAAGACAAGCAATAAGCCACGCTTTAGGCTCAAATGACGGAATTATTGCCATTGAAGGCGGGGCCGGAACGGGCAAAACTACCCTGATGGGTGAAGTAAAAAACGGCATTGAAGAATCTGGACGCAAAATATTTGCTTTTGCTCCTTCCTCCGAAGCATCACGGGGAGTGCTGCGTGGTGAAGGTTATAAAGAAGCTGATACTTTAGCTTCACTCCTGGCAAATAAGGATTTGCAACAACAAACCAAAAATCACGTGCTTTGGATAGATGAAGCTGGCATGGTTGGCAATAAAACCATGAATCAATTAATGGAATTAGCCAAACGCAATAATAACCGTATAATTTTAACGGGAGACACAAAGCAACATTCATCGGTTGAAAGGGGTGATGCGTTCCGCAATATTCAGGAAAAAGGCGGCATAAAAGCAATTAGAGTAAATGAGGTTGTAAGGCAAAAAAACGCCAAAACCTATAAACAGGCAATGGAATTTATTTCAAAAGGGGATTTTGAAAAAGGCTATGAGCAACTTGACAAAAACGGCTCTATCCGTGAAATACAGGACAAAGACCAACGCTTGAAAGAAATTGCAACTGAATATTTACAGGGTATTTCAGAACGGAAAGGCAAGGGTTTTAAAGAGGTGTTAGTAGTTGCTCCAACTCACAAAGAAGGGGAAATGGTAACGGATAAAATCCGTGAAGTACTTCAAAAAGCTGGCCGAATTGATAAAGATGATATTCAGGTAACTAAGCTTAAAAACTTAAACCTTACTGAGGCAGAAAGACAAGATGCCGTAAATTATCAAGCTGGCCACGTGGTAGAATTTAACCAGAATATTAAAGGCTTTAAGGCTGGCGAAAAATTTCAAATTACGGGTAAAGATGAAAACGGGAATGTATTTGTAAAAAATGGGAATTCTCAAACAGTGCTGCCGAAAGATGAAGCGGCCAAGTTTCAAGTATATGCACCTCAAAACGCTAATTTTGCCACTGGTGATAAAATACGCATAACCAAGAATGGCAAGGCTACAAACGGAACAAAGCTCAATAACGGGCAGATATATAACGTTACAGGCTTTGACAATGAGGGTAATTTACGCCTGAGTAATGGCTCAACCCTAAATAAAGATTTTGGACATTTTACGCATGGTTACGCTGTAACTTCTAACACATCACAAGGCAAAACCGTTGATAAAGTGATAGTGGCGCAAAGCTCCTATTCCTTCGGAGCATCAACCAAAGAACAATTTTATGTTTCTGTATCACGGGGTAAAGAGGCGGTTTCAGTATACACAGATAGCAAAGAAGATTTGCGAAATATTGTAAGTAATCGGAGTACTGAGCGTATTTCCGCCCATGATGTAGCAGATAAAGCAGGTGCTACTGAAAAGAAAATAATGCAACAAGCTGTTTTAGTGAACCGTTTACAATCATTGGCCAATGCTTACGCATCTTGGAAAAGTAAGGCTGAAAATATTAGCCGTGTAGCTGTTTCCAACCTGAAAGAAGCAGCATCAAAACTAAAACCTGCAAATACATTTACCCAAACTTCAAACCATGTTATAACACAAAATGAGCCTAAAAGAGCAACTTTTAAGAGATAAGCCTAAAATGTCTATTACCGAAACTACAGAAGAACTTGAAGAAAGCGGAAGTGAATTTTGGGGCATTGAGCGAGTAGCAAGCAGACGGGCTATTATGCTTGATGTACGGCTAAAGGGTGGCAAATTTTATGCGCTGCCTTACTCCTACATGACCAAGGTAAAATTTGACCCTTCCGAAGGGTTAGAAATTTATATATCAGGCAATTATGTAAAAATAACGGGGCGTAACTTGCACGAAATTTACTTTCAACTGTTACGGCATAGGGTGAGTTTTATTCAGGCAAATATTTCTGATATGGACTTGACCGATGAAAATAAAACCTACATCAAAGATATTGAGGTAACGGAAGATGCACCATAAGTAGTTAATGATATACTTAATTCAGTATTTCAGTATTTCAGTATTTACTGATTTCAACATTTCTTTATTTCATTAACTACAGATTTTACACAACAATGAAAATATCATCTTTTTTATAAACATAACTATCTAGTATTCAGCGAAAAGTAGTAAAATATTAGAAAGTAAAATCAAGAAAAGAACATTTGATTGATTTACGCTGTTAATTGTGATATATTTGAAAAAAGGTTGTGTTATGGTAGTAGAACGTCAAAACAATGAGATTTTAATCCGTTTACCTGATAGCTTCGACATTCAGGAAGTACAGCGGTTGCTCGATTATTTCCGCTTTATGGAATCATCGAGTAAAAACCAAGGAACGGAAGAACAAGCCGCTACTCTTGCCCGTCAGGTAGAAAATAATTGGTGGAAAGAAAATAAGTCTCGATTTCTACCATGATTATTATTGTTGATACAAACATTCTGTTTAGTGCGCTTATTTCCCCTAATAGCCTAATAAACAAGCTTCTCGCTTACCCTTCTTTGGATGTTCGCTATATAACTTGTCATTATGCCTTAGCTGAATTATTCAAGCATCAGACTAAGATAGTTAAACACTCAAAAAAGCCTGTAAATGAAGTGGTTTATGATTTTTCAACCCTCATAAATCGCCTTCAACTTTATAATGAAACGCTTATTGAAAAACAGTATTGGCAGGAAGCGAACCGCCTAACGGAAGGCGTTGATAATTATGATATAAGCTATGTTGCATTAGCACTACAGCACAATTCAAAGCTGTGGACTGGTGATAAAAAGCTTATTACTCATTTGCGTTCAATGGGATTTACACAAGTAGTTGATACCTCTGAGCTTTACGGTTTATTTGGGGGTATGTGGTAAAAGTACTATTAAACAAGTCTTACTATTCCCGTTAGCCCCTGAATTTCATTCAAGCTATCGGGTTTTATTTTTGTAGAGCGGTGTTTATCTCTTCTTGGTTTGGCTCTTCTGATTTTTTAGGTTGATGCTGTACAAAACCCGCAATGATTGCGGCTTGGTTATGTGTGTTACCTTTTTCATCTTTAAAAGGCTTATATGAAAGGGAGCCTACCAGCTCTACTTTATCACCCTTCTTGAGCTTTTCAGCAAATTGGATGGCAGCAGGGCGGAAAACTAACACATTATGCCAAATAGTTTCTTTTTCGTGCCATTGGCCAGCATCATCTTTGTAGCTGTCGGTAGTGGCAATGCTCAAGGCAACAAACTTTTTACCTTCCTGCTCAATTATTTTTGCATCTTGATCTAAGAAGCCAGTTAGTTCAACTCGGTTATTTGATGACATAAAAAATCTCCTTGTTTTGGAAGGAGATTAGCAGAACTTAAAAAATGTATCAATAGAGTTATTAATAGTATCCACCTCTGGGCAAAAACATTTCACTTGTGAGATTTTTTCTTACATGATTATTAGTTATAAAGAAGGCGCTTTTAATTGAAAGGCTTTTTGTTATAGGTTCTTCGTCTGTGAAAACTGTTATTTTAATTTCTTTTTCAAGAAGTCCTCCGTGAACATCATGGTTCCATATTTGAATACGTATTTCTTCTGTATTGTAAGTTTGTCCTGAAAATATTTTATCCTTTTCAAAATCAAAAAATCCTTTTTCCTCTTCTTGTCTAAATTTTAATTTATCATAATCACTTCTATCGGTGTAGAGTTGGAGAGGTATCTCTATTTGAACAAGTAAACCGTTAATAACTTTTTGTGATATATTTTCTATTAACACTCTAATATAAAAAGTAGTATAATCATATAACCCTCCTTGCATTGATGAGCCTGCTTCCTTTATGGCTAAACCTTTAATATGTATTTTAGGTCTTTCTTTTACATGCTCGACAAAACCAGAAGAGCTTATTGGTTCTACTTCTGGTTTGTTTAAAGCAACTTCTTTAAAGTTATGGGTTGGTATATCTTGTAATTTAGCAAATAATCTTTGTTGTTCTACCTTATTAAATGGATTAGAAAAATCAACTATATCTTTATTTTTGAATGCTAATGGAGTATATTCATCTTTTATGCCAAAAGGAGATATGAGTATATATTTATTTCTATTTTTATCCATATCGTTAAGTATCAGAGAAAATTCTGTACCAACCCCACTTTTAAATCCTTCTGCCTTGCTTTTATACCCAGAAGAAAGAACAATAATAACTTTTTTATAATCAGTCATTCCCTTATGCATCATTTGCATAAAATCCGTTGCAGTTTCTCTCTGGTTAATCAGTCTGTCGTTCTCGGCATCAAAACCGTTTTCTCTTAAAAAATTTACAAATGAATGCACCCAATTCTCATGATCTATATCCCCCCAAGCATAAGTTACAAATAATTCTTTTAGTACTTTTTCATTCTCTTCCATGCTAAAAAATATTTTAATAAAAATTTAGGCTCATAGCTTCATTCTTTTTACCTGCGCTTTAATAAGAAATTCGTTGAAGTCTTTGTATTTCTTATAAATATGTGAGAAATCTTCTGTAATTTCTTGAAATTCACCACAAAAAAAGGCTTTCACCTTCTGGCCTGTGGTATCATTATCCAAATAAAGTGAAATTTTTGAATAATTACCTGCTTTTAGGCGGTCTTTTGCTTCCTGCTGAAAAGAAACAGAATTCATTATTAGTACATCAGCCTCTACTAAGCTTTGAAATTTAGCTAAATCTACTGATTGATAATAAGTTAAGGCAGATAAGAAATCCATAAACCCTTCAAAAACTGCGGCTTTACCTTGCTCTTTGCCTTTTACAAAGCTTATGCCTTTTTGCCCTATAGAGCTTTTGAAATAGGCGTTGCGGATTTCGTACCCTTCATTTTCATTACGAATACCTGCGGCAAAATAGGTTTTGCCGTTTTCATTGTTTCTATACTGCACTTCAACCAAATACTTAACGGCTATGTCTTGATTTATGCCCCGTTGATTGGTTAAATATTGCAGTAATGCCTTGCCGTTAAAAGAATTTGCGCTAAGGGCGTTTATTTTGTGCAAGGAGAGAGTTTTATCACTTGCAGGTAGGTTGGTAGCCTGTGGTGCCGTTAGTGGCATTGAGGGCGTAGAAAATAGGCTTTGCTGTGTATCGCCAATTAAACTTTCTAAATTAACTAAAGCTCCTTTAATATCGGTGTGGTAGTATCTGGTGGCAAAATCTAAAACTGTGCCTCCTGTATCGCCAAAATCATTCCATATCCATTTATTGCCAAGAAAGCTTGTATGAAAGGAAGGTTCTATTTCCTTCCTGAATGGGGAATTATACCAAAGCTCAAATCCACCTTTAAGGGTTTTAACGGGTTGGTGGCCAAGTTTTGACAAAATGGCAGGTAGGGAAAGTTTTTTTGCTTGTTCGGAATTCATAAAATACTTAATCCATAGATTTATATTTTAAACCTTTCTTTTTTCTTTTCAACAGCAAATAGAAAATTTCAAAAATTTTAGCAAAGGGGGTGTAAAATATTTTAGCTCAAGAAAAATACTAAAAAAGTTTTCAACATTTTTGACCGCATTATAGGTATATAAAGATATAGGGTTATATATATAGGTTTGCGCGAGTAACTTCACGTGCCTTAGCGCGAGTAACTTCACGTGGATAAGTGGGGTAAGCGCGAGTAAGTTCACGTGGATAACTCTAAAAAATGGTCTAAAAACAGGGGGCGCGAGTAACTTCACGTAGGTATATTAACTGATTGATTTATAGATAGTTATTCTAAAAGTTAACATCTCTTAAAAAAAGTTATCCACATTGAGACTTTGAACGGGGGCGCGAGTAACTTCACGTACATTAAAATTGAATATAAATAATTAATAATCAATAAGTTATAGGTGATTAAATGCTTTTTTCTATCAAAAAACACTCTAAAAGCGCGAGTAACTTCATGTGACTTTAAAGCAACAGTAGTTTTAGAGGGTTCTATCTTCGGTTGTAACTCATTGTATCAAAATGGGGCGCGAGTAACTTCACGTACATTAAGATTGTAAATTTTTCTTAACCTCTTAATGCTGAACACCCTATGATTTTGTAAAAATAGAGCGCGAGTAACTTCACGTGCTTGGGTTATGTTGTTGGTTTTTGAGTAAAAGAAGGTATTGAAATAATAGTTTTTTTCTCAATTGGTGGCGGGGAATGATACAGGTTTAAGCCTTTATCTTGTACTTCTTCAAGTTTAGCAAAAGGATATTGCTTGATTACAGATTGAAGTGTTTTTTTAAAATCCCTTCTGAAATCTCTAATACGCGCATAATTTTGGCCAAACTGTTCCCATAAGTTCATCCATGAAACAAATTGAAAATCTCCCCTTGGAATTCTATGCAGCCGTTGAGCAAGCCAAGCATAAATATCAAGAGCCATGGGGTTATGAGCAAGGGCGGCTAATGCCCTTTCATCCAATGGGATGGCATGGTTAAGCAAGCTTTGAAAATAATCTTCTGAGAGCTGCACCCTTGAAGGCCATAAAACCTTTTGACGTTCATCTTTTGGAAACCATAAATCAAACGCACTAACTATTTGTAGTTCATATTGAACGCCTTGCACTCCATCGCTGTAGCCCAAGCTTAAACGTGCTGTTGAAAGTCTGCGTAATTGCTCTTTAACTTCTCTTATTGAGTGGCCGTCAAGGTTAAGCCCTATACGCTTTATAAAGGCTGACATTGAATCTTCAACATCAATTATTTTGCTTTGGGTTTTAATCGCTTGGCTATTGATATGAGCAAGAATTAAACGGGCTTTTGTGCCGTATGGTAAACCAACATTTTCAAAATGGCCTTCCTGATTGATAGCTTTACCCGCTTGTACTAAAAGTGAAACATTACCCTGCTTTTGTTCCCATTCACGAACATCGTCGCCAGGATTGCGGGTTGGCAGGAATGTTTGGCACAAAACAGAATGTTGAAAAATTGCCTGTTCAATGGTAGCCCTGTCCATAGCAAT